>CAMATG010000112.1 GCA_945860645.1 Candidatus Sulfopaludibacter sp. SbA3
GGAGGAACTTACCATTCTCCTGCTGGGCGCGGCGCAGGCGGTTCCACTTGCTGAAAATAATGGCCCAGGAGTAGCAACTGGCCACAACGAGAAGCGCAAGAACCGCCATGGAGATCGGCTTCGACGTGCTGACGAGGCTCCAGAGTCCGGGTGTGGACGGGGCGGCGGCGAGGGCGGGGAGGAAAAGGTGTATCAACAGACGCTCCAAGTTCCCATTTTATGACGGGGACGGGCCGAGGAAAGTTGGGTGATTAACAATTTCTAGTGGAAATGTTTTAGTGCTGGTAAAGAATCCGGCCGTCGAAGACGGTCATAGCCACTGTGGTTTTGTGGATATCCATGGTTGGGATGGTGAATAGATTCTGGTTCAGGACCACGATATCGGCCAGCAATCCGGGGCGAAGCGCGCCTTTGACGCTCTCCTCCCGTCCCGCGTAGGCGCTGTTTATCGTGTAGGCGCGCAACGCGGTTTCCACGCTCACGCGCTCCTCCGGGATCCAGCCCTGCGGCGGCAGGCCGGTGATCGTGCGGCGGTTGACGGCGTTGTGGATGCCACGGACCGGATTCAGCGAAATGGACGCCGGCCAATCACTGGAGAACACCAGCCGGCCGCCGGCCTTCTCGATACTGCGCCAGGCGAAGCCGCGGCGCGTGCGCTCCGGGCCGATGCAGGCCGACCAGATTTCGATGGTCGCCGGGTCGGCGTGGATCGGCTGCATGGAGGGCAAAACGCCCAGCGCGGCGAAGCGCGGCAGGTCCGCCGGGTCGATCGTTTCGATGTGTTCGATGCGGTGGCGGCTGGCCGGCGACACCTTCGCATAGCCGTCGAGCGCCATGCGCACGGCCCGGTCCCCGATCGCGTGGGTGAAGATTTGCAGGCCGAGCGAGTCGGCGATCGTCACCGTTTTCCCGAACTGCTCGGCAGTCCAGGCGGAGTTGCCGCTAGTGCCCGGCTTGTTCGAATACGGCGCCAGCATCGCGGCCGTGTAGGACTCAATCACGCCGTCCATCATGATCTTGATCGCGCCCACGCGCAGCAGCGGGCCGGGGTACTTCCGCCGCATCGCCGCGTAATCACGGAGCGCGGCCTCCACTTCCATCGGGCCGACGGACATCGCGAACGCCGCCCGCATCGTCAGCTTGTTCCGGCTCTGCAACTCCTCATACAGTTCCAACTCGTCCAGCGAGCCGTTCGCGTTTTGCACGCTGGTAATGCCGAGCGATGCGGCCAACCGCAGCCCCGCCTCCAGGCTGGCGAGCTTCTGATTCCGGTCCGCCGCCGGGATCAACCGCCGCACCAACCCCATCGCGCCTTCCTTCAACGTGCCCGTCGGCTCGCCCGTCTTGGGGTCTTTGACGATCTCGCCAAACCCGGTGAAAGCGGTATCCCGGGTGATCTTCGCCAACTCCAGCGCCTTCGAATTCACCCACGCTGTGTGCCCGTCGTAGGCGGCCAGAAACACCGGGCGGTCCGGAACCACTTTGTCGAGATCCGCCTTGTTCGGCAGTCGCCCCTGCGGGATGCAGACGTACTCCCAACCGCGGCCGTTCAGCCACTTGTCCGCCGGGCGCGCCTTGGCGAATTTCGCCACCTCCGCCTGCATGCCCTCCATCGTGCAGATGCCGTTCAAGTCGATCTGCGTTAGTCCCATGGACCCGCCCAGAAAATGCAGATGCGCGTCGTTGAAACCCGGAATCGTCAGGCGCTTATTGAGGTCGATCACGCGCGCGCCCTTGGCCTGTTTGGCCACCTCCGCGTCGCTGCCAACGGCGGCAATCGTGTCGCCGCGAATCAGTACTGACTCCGCCCACGGCCGCGCCGCATCGGCCGTCCAGACGGACCCGTTGCGCAACCACAGATCGTCAGCGAAAACAGAACAGGCCAGCAGGAAGTAGAGCCGCATTAAAAAGAGAATCGCACACCCAGTTGGATGCGGCGGGGATCGGCGGCGGCGGTGAAACCCAGTGGGTCGCTGGGGCCACGGTCGTCCCGGCCGCGCAGGTTGAACGGTCCGCTGATGTTGCCCACCACGTTGTTCACCGACGTGTAGTTCAGGTTGTTGAACAGATTAAACGCCTCCGCCATGAACTCCAGCTTGCGGTTCTCCCCGGCCGGGATGCGGCGCGAAATGCGAAGATCGAATGCGCCGAAGGCCGGGCCGATGCCTGTGTTGCGGCCGGCGAAGTACGGCCGGTCGGTCGTGTTGTGACGGTCGTTGTTCAGCTCCGTCCCCGCTAGCAGGTTGAACGGCCGCGAACTGGAGTAGCGGAAAATGGGTGTGAACAGCGTGTCGGCCCACAGGCGATTCGCCTTCTCCGGTGTTTGCAGTACGGCATAAACAACTACCTTGTGGCGCTGATCGAAGCTCGAAAGCGCCCGCTCCGCGCGTCGGTTGGTCTGGTCGTTGGGCTGAAAGTCGGAGTTGAAATCGGTGGTCTCGTCGATCGCCTTGGCGAAGGTGTAGTTGAAGTGGAACGTGGCCCGGCGGCTCATCCGGTGTGTGGCCTCCAGCATCAGGCCGTGGTAGTCGCTGGTGGCGTTGGACTCGTATAAGTTCTCCTGGAAAACCAGCGGGTTCACGAAGAACGCCGCGCCGGTTGGGTTGGCCGCGAACGGGCCCCAATCGCGAATGCCCTTGGCCGGATTCACCGGCGCCGGCAGCAGGTTGATGTCGCGCGATGTCGTCAAATGCAGCCCGCGCACGCCGACGTAGCTGGCCGAAAACGCCAGGTTTTTCACTACTTCCCGTTCGATGCCGAAGCTGAACTGCTGCGCATAGCCGTTCACGTAATCCGGCGCCGGGCGGAACAGGACGGTTAACGGCGGCCGCGGGCCGGTCTGGCTCACGTTGATGCCGAACTGGCGCAGGTCGCCCGCCGTGATCGGCCGTTGCGGTGTGGGAATGCCGATGACGCCCTGCGCCCGCAGCGTGGAGAATATGTTGATCGGGCCGTTTGGCGCGGTGGGCGCCGACGCGTTCAGCACGCTCAGTACCTGCGCAATTTGCCGCTTGCCATCGATCTCATTCAACGCTTGCACCACGTAGTCGATCTGGAAATCGATCGGCGCGTAGAAGATACCGTAGCCGCCGCGAATCGTTGTCTTCCGGTCTTTGCCCGGCGCCCAGGAAAAGCCCAGCCGAGGCGCGATGTTGTTGGTGTCTGTCGGCAGCGGCAGCTTCCGGTTGTCGCGCTCGTAGCGGATGCCGTAGTTGAGCGTCAGGCCGTTCACGGGCGTCCATGTGTCCTGCGCATAAACGGCGTACAGCGGGAACGTGCCGCGGACAATCGGGTCTCCGAAGCCCTGCTGGTAGCTCTGCGCCAGCCCCAGGTTAAACGCCTGCAGCGAGTTGATGGTGGTGCTCGCCAGAGCGGCATTCACCAGCGCTCCGGGCAGCGCGCCAAACGTGAATCGCCCCGCCATGAATGTCGCCGAATCCTGCGTCACGTTGCGGATCAACACGTTGCCGCCAAACTTCCACGCATGTTTCCCGCGGAACAGGCTGACGTTATCGGCAATCTCGTTGCGTCGCGAAAGGGTGGTTGACGGCAGGTACCGGTCGCGACTGAAACTGCCGAAGCCGGCGATGTCGAGCGACGGTCCGTGCGGGTCCGTGCTGGCCGTATTCAATACGTAGTGGTTAAACTGCGCGCGGAATTCGTTCACCGCCGTGGGCGAAAACGAGTGCAGGTGGTTCAGCAGTACCGTGTGATCCCGGAACGACTGAATGTACCCGCGCGACTGGCCCACCAGCGCGCCCACACCTTCATTGGCGTCGTAGATATTCGTCGCGTTGTAGCGGAAGCTCAACGCATTCGAGTCGCTGAAGCGATGGTCAATGCGGAACAGACCTTTGTGGTCGTCGGTCTGAAATGGAAAGATGCCACTGTTCTTCCGAAACATCTCCTGCACCGAAGGCGGCGTGGAAAGCGCGCCCCGCAACTGCGCCGCCGCAGGCGCTGGAAGGCGCTGCAGAATCGCCTCCTGCTCCCGTGTCGGTCCGAAAATCGAAAGGTCCGTCAACACCGGTACCGTCCGATTCTCCCGCCGTCGCAGCCGTTCGTAGCTCAGGAAATAAAACGTCCTGTCCTTGGCGATCGGTCCGCCAATCGTCCCCCCGAACTGCTGCCTGTCCGAATCCGGTTTTACCCGTCGCAGCACCGTGCCCTCCAGATTCACCGCGAACGGATCGGTGGCGTCCAGCGACTGATGCCGGAAGAAGGCGAACGCCGTGCCGTGCAGTTGATTTGACCCCGAACGCGTGACGATATTGATCACCCCGCCCCGCGCCGAACCGTGCTCGGCCGAGTAGTTCGAACGGTTCACCTGGAACTCCTGCACCGCCTCCTGGCTCACCGTCGGCCGCACCCCGCCGCCCGGGTCGTTCGCCTCGCCGCCGTCCACGTTTACGCTGTTCCCACGCCCGTTGGAACCATAAAACGACAGCCCGGAATCCGGCGTCTGCTTCACGCGAAAGCTGTTGGAATCGGCCAGCGCCTTGGAGTCCGCCACACCCGGCGCCAACAGCGAGAACGTCAGATAATCGCGCCGGTTGATCGGCAGGTTTCGCACCGAATCCTGTGTCAGCGTGTTCGACTGCTGGGTTCGCTGCGATTCAATCAACGGCGCCTCTGCCGTCACATTCAACTCCAATTGCGACGCGGCCACGTCGAGATGAATATCGAGAGTCGCCTCCTGTCCCACCGTAAGCGCCAGTCCCTCCCGCTTCCACGCCGCGAAGCCGTCCTTAGACGCCTCCACCTGATACGTACCCGGCACAACAAAAGGCAGCAAATACGCCCCGTCGGCCCCTGTTACCGTCTCAAATTTCGCATTCGTCGCGCTATTCGTCAGCGTCACGCGGACCTGCGCAACGCGCGCTTCGCTCGCGTCCTGAACAACGCCCCGCACACCGGCGGAAGTTTTCGATTGCGCTAGCGCGACGATCGAAAGCAAGGGAAGGAGTAGCCACTTCGCTGGCATAGGCATGGGAACCTCCTACATAGGCTGACAGGGCAGTTGGAGCCGGGCGATGCAGCCACGCGCATCCAGTCGGTTGGTGAGGGACAATGCGCCGCCGTGCGCTTCCACGATCTGGCGGCACAATACGAGCCCGATACCTGACCCGCCGGGCTTTGTGGTAAAGAATGGCACAAACAGGTTCGCGGTAGCGGCCAACCCTGGCCCATCGTCCAGGATCTCAATGATCAACTGCCACCGTTCGAAGCGCCATCTTATAACAATCCGCCCCCCGTCGGTATCGTTCGCATCAGCCGCATTTCGCAGCAAGTTGATCAGCACCTGCTCCAGCTGGTCCCGGTCGGCCTGCAGCGTCAACTCGGGTCCGGCCTCAATCACGACCGGCACTCGCGTCTCCAGTCGCGCCCCCCGTTGCAGCCAATCCGCAACCCGCACCGGCGCCAACGTTGGCCGCGGCAACCGAGCCAGCTTCGCATACGCCCCCAGGAATCGCGCCAGCGATTCCGCCCGCCCCCCGATGATGCTCAGGCCCCGTGTCATATCCTCGTGCCAATCCTCCGGCAACGGGTCTTTCTTCAAGATCGTTTCCAGCGATCCGGCAATCGATTTAATCGGCGTCAACGAGTTGTTCAGCTCGTGCCCCAGCACCCGCACAATCCGCTGCCACGCCTGCAACTCCTCCTCCCGCAAGGGCCGCGTCAGGTCCGTAATCACCAGCAACTGGTGCGGCAACCCGCCCTCGCGGAACGACGTGCGCGCAATGCCCCAGCGCCCAAACCCGCCCGGAAACGCCCGCTGCACCGTGCTCGATTCCTCCCCGTCCAGAAACGTGTGCAACTCCAATTCCGCCGCCGGCAGATCAATCGCCCGCTCCGCCGGCAGCGCCAACAGCCGCTCCGCCGCCCGGTTCAACAGCTTCAGCTTCCGCGCCTCATCAAACGCGAAAATCGCGACGTCGATCTCCTCCATCACCTTCCGCAACAGCGTCGTCGCCTCCATCGCGCCCAGTCGCTGCGCCCGCAACGTCGACCCCATTGCGTTCACCTGCTGCATCACATCGGAAAGCGCATCGTCCCCCGTCCCGCCCCGCGCACGGATCGAATAATCGCCCTCCCGCATCGCCTCCAGCAAATTGGCGATCGTCCGCAACGGGCTCGCCACCCGCTCCCGTACCGCCGCCGCGAAACCCAGCCACGACCCGCCCAGCACCAGCCCCATCGTCCACAAAACCTTCGGCGGATAATCCCCTGTCCACAAAATATAAGCCGCAAAAACGATGGCGGGAAAGCCCGCGGCCAGGGCCAGCAGTTGCGCATACCGCTCGTGCGAAATCCGCTCCCGGGGTTCCATCCTACAAGCCGTACCGCTCCAGCCGCCGGTACAGCGCGCTGCGGCTCAACCCCAATACCCGCGCGGCGTGGCTCACATTCCCATCGTTCTTCGCCAGCGCCTTCTTAATCAAAAACTGCTCCACTTCCTCCAGGCTCATATCCTCCAGCCGGCCCGACGACTCCCGGTTTGCCCGCAACGCCAAATCCACCGCGCGAATCTGGTCCCCCTGCGCCAGCAGCACTGCCCGCTCAATCACGTGGTTCAACTCCCGCACGTTCCCCTGCCACCCGTTCTCCAGCAGCAACCGCATCGCCGACGTATCGAACCCGTTCAAATTCTTCCGGTACCGCCGCGCGTGCGACGCCAGAAAATAGCTCGCCAGATGCGGAATATCTTCCTTCCGCTCCCGCAGCGGCGGCAGGTGAATCTCAATCGTGTTCAGCCGGAACAGCAGGTCCTGCCGGAACCGGTTCTCCCGCACCTCCACGTCCAGATTCGCGTTCGTCGCACTGATAATCCGCACGTCCACCCGCTTGGTCTTCGACGACCCCACCCGCTCCATCTCCCCAATCTCCAGCACACGCAGCAGCTTCGTCTGCAGGCTGATCGGCACATTCGCGATCTCGTCCAAAAACAGCGTCCCCGAATCGGCCAGTTCAAACCGCCCCACCCGGTCCAGCTTCGCGTCCGTAAACGCGCCCTTCACATGCCCGAACAGTTCGCTTTCAAAAACGCCCTCCGCCAGCCCGCCCGCGTTCACCGTGATCATCGGCTTGTCGCGCCGCAACGACAGCGCATGCAGCGTCCGCGCCACCACCTCTTTGCCCGTCCCCGGCTCGCCCGTCACCAGCACGTTCGCGTCCGACGGCCCCACCCGCGAAATCATGTCCAGTACCGGCTGCATCGCCGCGCACTCGGCAATCATCGTCGGCCGTCCGTCGCTGTTGAACAGCCGGTTCTCCGCCTCCAGCCGCGCGCTCTTCCGCAGCGCTTCGGCCAGTTCAATCTGCGTCCGCACAATCGCCAGCAACCGCGCGTTTTCCCACGGCTTTTGCACGAAATCCCGCGCCCCGTGCCGCATCGCCTCCACCGCCAGTTCCACCGATCCCCACGCCGTCATCACCACCACCGGCAGCGATGGATCGATCCCCGCCAGCTGCGCCAACAGGTCCAACCCCTCCTGCCCGCTGGTCGTGTCGCGCGTGTAGTTCAGGTCCATTAACAGACAATCGAACTCGCGAATGCCCAGCGCCGCCACCACCGCGGCCGGCGATGAGGCGGTCTCAATCTGGTAGCCCTCGCCCTTCAACAGGAAGCGCAGCGCCTCCAATACATCGGGCTGGTCATCGGCAACAAGGATGCGGGTTTGCTTGGTTGGCTTATTCACGGCGGAGTCAGTTGCAAACGCTGCAAGCTGACTTCCATTGTGCATGCTGTTTGCAGCATTGGACAAAACCCTGCCTCAGTCCCGCGAACAGTGTCCGCTTCCGGGACAACTGTCTCGGAACCGCACACATTACTTCGCCCGGCGGATGTAAATCGTCCCGTTCATGCTCCGCATCGAGATCTCCGGCCCGCCGCCATTCAGCTGCGCGCTCACAATCCGCTCCAGATTCAGCTTGTATTTCGGCCCGTTCTCCCGCTTCGATTCCGTCCGGCTCACGCTCGACGTCACCGCCAGATCGAAGTCGCTATACGTGTCCCCGCGCTGATTGTTGATCTTCAACTCCGCCTTCGCCGACGCCGGCAGCGTCACGTCAATCCGCCCGTTCATCGTGCTGAACGACATCGGCTTCCCCGCCGGGATGCTCTTCATATTCACCGTCAGCCGCCCGTTTAACGAATGCGCCACCACCGGTCCCGACGCGTCCACAATCACAATCGCCCCATTCACCGTATCGGCGTTAATCTCGCCGTCCACCCCCTCCACGCGCAACTCCTTCGCGTTCACCGAACGGATGTGCACCGAACTCCTCTCCGGCACCAGCACCGTGTACGACCCGTTCCCATGCGGCGATTTGACGGTGACAACGTTGTTCTCTTCCTCCACGTTCACGCCGCCCATCCCGCTGAGAATCTGCTTCATCCCGTTTGGCGCCGGCTGCGTCCGCGCCGCCGCGTCCTCGATCTCAATCACCACATCCTTGCCCGCATGGGCCTTGATCTGAATGCTTCCGTTAATCGTCGACACCTTCACCAACGCTGGCCGCGCCGGGTCCCGCAGAGGCACGTTGATCCGTTCCCCAAACGCCGAAACGGCAAGAACAAAGAAGAGGAATCGCATCTTACGGCCGCCCTTTCTCGAGCGAATGAATCAGGATAGACCCATTCACGGTCTCCGCGCTGATCTTCGGCCCCCCGTTGCCGGCACGCAGCGTGCCCGATGTCCCGCGCCGGTGAATGACTTTCATCCCCTTCGTCGTCTCCCCGCCAATGGACGCCATGTCGAAGTCCGTATACGCCTTGCCGTTCACCGTCTTCACATGGAAATCCGCGCTCAACGACGGCTGGAAATACAGGTCCAGCTTCCCATTCACTGTCCGGAATCTCGTCTCCGCGGAAGGGTTCTGCCGATACGTCGCGACAACAGTCCCATTCACCGTCGACACCTCGCCCGCCCCCGCCACATCGGTCATCTTGATTCCCCCATTCACCGTCGTCACCACATAGGCGCCCGTCGTCCCCGTCACCTCAATCCCGCCATTCACCGTGCGAATCTCCAACCGCGCCCCCCGCGGCGCCACCACGTTCACCTCATGCTCCACCTTCGTCTCGTTCCATTCCCAGCGCCGCCGCGGCTGCTCGTCCCGCCGCCCGCACTCCCGTCCACCCCATGGCCCCTTCACCCCGGCCCGCAGCGCGCCCGCCTCCGCCGCAATCACAAAATCCACTTCCTTCTTCAAATCCTCTAACCGTTCCCGCGTGGGCGCCGAAATCCGCTCCCGCACCGTGAACCGGACGTCGTTCCCATCGCCCGCCGTCACGCGTACCGGGCCATTCATCCCGCACACCGCCAGGCTGCCATTCGCCCCCAGCGGCACCGTCTTTTCAATCGTCCGCGAAGACTCCTCCGCGCCCCAAGCCGTCACCGCGGCAACCAGCAGAATAAACCGTTTCATTGATATTGATTCCCTTTTTTGCGTTGATTTGAGAGCAGCGCTTGCAGGTAATCCCGCACATTCGCATCCAGCCCAGCCCGGTCCCGCAGCTTCTCCAGCCGCGCCCGCGCCGACGGGTCTTTCCCCGCCGCCAGCAGATCGATCACTGCAATCTGCACCAGCGGCGAATCATCCTGTTCCAACAATTTCCAAGCCGACTCCCGCGCCGCCGCCGGCAACGGAAACCGCCGCAACGCCTCCGCCGCCGCCAGTCGGACGTCCACACTCGAATCGTTCGAAAGCGTGCGCGACAACGCGTCCACCACCTCCGGGTCCGTCCCCTCCAGCGCCGCGCTATACCGGATCCCCCGCAGCCGTTCACTCGCCGACTGCTGGTCCAACAACGACAGCGCCACCACCTCCCGCAAATTCCTCACCTCACCCCGCAAGCTCGCAATATCAGCCTCCGTCCGCGGTGCCGTGTACCGCCCCGCCACGAAGCTCAACACGCCCACCAGCACAGCCGCCGCCACCGCGCCCCACGCCCAGCGCGGCGCCGAGGGCCGTGGCGCAATCCGCCGCTCAAACCGCGCCGGCAAATCGGCGGACGGCGTAGCCTCCGGCATCTCCCCCATCGCGTCCCACAGCGCCGCGTTCGCCCGGCACGAAGCGCAACCAGCCATGTGCGCTTCCGCCCGCGCCCGCGCCGCCGCCGTAGCCGTTCCAGCCAAGGTATCCGCAATATCAACCGCAAATTCCGAACACGTCATCGCTAGCTCCTCCCGCCCATCGCGGCCAGTCCCGGCTCGCCCGAAATCCGCTCGTAAATCTCACGCAACTGTCCCAGCGCCCGGAACACCCGTACCTTTACAGTATTCGTCTCCACACCCAACAACTCGCCAATCTGCTCATACTTCAACCCCTGGAACCGGCTCAGCACCAACAACTCCCGCTTGTCCGCCGGCAGCGCCATCAGCGCCTGGTGCAGCATCGCGTGCTCCTGGTCCTGCTCCAACTGCCGCCCGGCCGGCGCGGCCATGTCCCACTTCTCCGGCATCGCGGTCTCCCATTTACTCTTCCGTGTGTGGTCGATAAAGGCGTTGTGCGCGATCCGGTACATCCAGCTCGAAAACCTCGCCTCTCTCTGCCACGTTTCGCTCTTGCGCAACATCCGCAGAAACACGTCCTGCGCCAGGTCTTCACTCAGCGCCGCGCTCCCCGACATCCGCAAAAAGTACCGATACAGCGCCGCATGATGACGGCGAAACAGCTCGCCCAGCGCCGGGTTATCCCCGCCCTGGACCGCCGCCATCAGTTGCTCGTCCGTATCGCTCAACAACAAGTCTGCTCTCAGTCTTTCTTACGAACCATCCCGCCCGTAGTTACAAAAAAAGCCGGTGTGCCACCGAGGGCGCACCGGCATAGGGGAAAGTCACGGGAAATCTATTGGGTCTCCACCCACCCGTCGCGCAACTGAATAATCCGGTTCCCATGCGCCGCGTTCTTCTCGTTGTGTGTCACCTGGATGATCGTCGTGCCCTCGCTGTTCAATTTCTTGAACATCTGCATGATCTCCTCGCCCTGCGACGAATGCAGGTTCCCCGTCGGCTCATCGGCCAGGATGATCTGCGGATTGCTCACCACCGCCCGCGCAATGCCCACCAACTGCTGCTGCCCGCCGGAAAGCTGGTTCGGAAACAGGTCCTTCTTTCCCACCATCTGGAACCGGTCCAGCACATCGGCAACAATGCTCTCCCGCTCGCTCCGCTTGATGTTCCGGTACGTCAGCGGCACCTCTAAATTCTCATAAACCGTCAAACTATCCAGCAGATGGTAGCTCTGGAAAACAAAGCCAAAATGCGCCTTATAAACCTCCATCCGGTCTTTCTTGCCCATCGAGTGAATCGGCCGCCCCATCAGAAAATATTCGCCGCGCCACGTCGCGTCGTGCATCCCCAGAATGTGCAGCAACGTCGATTTCCCGGCCCCCGATGGCCCCATAATCGACACAAAATCACCCGCCGCAATATCCAGGTTCACCTGCCGCAAAACATAGGTCCGCGACACTCCGTGTTCGAAGTACTTCTCGACGCCCCGCAACTGAACCAGCGGGCTCATGCCGCCGGCGCTTCCCGCGACTCTTCCACAATCCGCCCGTCAAACAGGTGAATCTCCCGGTCGGCATACTTGGCATACCGCGGGTCGTGCGTCACCATGCAGATCGTCGCCCCGCCCCGGTGCAACTCGCGCAACAGGTCCATCACCTGCTCGCCGTTCTGCGAGTCCAAGTTACCCGTCGGCTCGTCCGCCAGCAGAATCGACGGATCCCCGGCCAACGCCCGCGCCACCGCCACGCGCTGCTGTTGGCCGCCGGAAAGCTGCGACGGATAGTGCTTGATCCGGTGGCTCATGCCCACGCGTTCCAACGCCTCCAACACACGCTTCTTCCGCTCCGCTCCGCTCATCCCGCGGTACGTCAACGGCAGTTCCACGTTCTCATAAACCGTCAAATCGCCAATCAAATTGAAGGCCTGGAAGATGAACCCAATCTCCCGGTTCCGGATCCGCGCCCGCTCGGCCAGCTTCAAATCCTGCACCGGCCGGCCATTCAGTACGTACGACCCGCCGCTCGGCGAATCCAGTAGCCCCAGAATCGCCAGCAGCGTCGACTTCCCGCACCCCGACGGCCCCGAAATCGACACGTACTCCCCGCGCTTCAAATTGAGGTGAATCCCCGCCAGCGCATGCGTTTCCACTTCATCGGTCGTGAATACCTTCGTCACG
>CAMATG010000113.1 GCA_945860645.1 Candidatus Sulfopaludibacter sp. SbA3
CCCTGTCCGCAACGTCCCAGGGTTCATCTGGTTCTTCAACCGCACGTCGGCCCCCGCCTGGAAGTGGCAGGAGGCGCAGGCCACCGTGCCGTCACTGGAAACCTGCAAATCCCAGAAGAGCGCTTTACCCAACGCGATCGCCGCCGCCCGATTCTTTACAAATGCCGTTAGCGTCGATGGCTCCGGCACCGGGACACCTTTCAACGATTGCAACTGCCGCGTAAGCACCCGCACATTGATCGTCGCCGTCGCCGTCAGCCCCAACGTATCGGTGGCCTTCGCGGAGAAAGTGTAGTTCCCCGCGTCCAGGTTGTTGACCGAGAAGGCAAACGGCGCCGCGGCCGCCTCACCCAGCTTCACTGTTCCCTGGAAGTACTCAACCCGCAACAAATTCCCATCCGGGTCCGAAGCGGTCGCCGACACGCTCACCCCCGCCGGAGCCGTGAACGTACTTCCATCAAGCGGGCTGCTGATCGAAATCACCGGCGCCCGATTGGTGACCACAGGCGGATTCACCGACACACTCACGGATGCATCCGTGAACAATCCCAGCGTATCCACCGCCCGGGCCGTGACCGTGTAAACCCCTGTCGGCACGTTGGCCCACGTATAGGTGAAGGGAGCCGCCGTCGCCTCGCCCAACTTCGTCGTTCCCTGGTAGAACTCCACTCGCGCCAGATTCCCGTCGCCGTCCGCCGCCGTCGCCGAAATCGTGAACGTCGCAGGCGCAAACCCACTCGCCCCGTTAGCCGGACTCTGCAACGTCACCGTCGGCGCCTGATTCGTCACCACCCGGCCCAACACTTCCACTTCGGCGAGGTTCAGATTATTCGTCCCCTCCAACTGGATCCGCACATAACGCCCGCTGCGGTTCACCGCCAGCGTTGTGGTCGCCGTCGCCGTTCCAGGAAAAGGAATATCCAGTACGCCCGCCTGCGCCTGCACTTCAGCCACAGTCATCCCGGTGATCGGCGTATCCGATACGAACACATGGAAATTCGACAACCGGTTCGCGCAGCAATCGCTCCGGTTCCAAATACGAACGCTGCTGATCATCGCGTTCGCGCCCAGATCGGTCAACCAATAGGGCTGCGCCTGCAGCGCGGTCTGCGTTACCGAACCCGCCGCAAAATCTCCATTCGTGTTGCCGTCGACGGCGCGACTGGCCAGCGAGGTGCCGTCCGTCGACGATTGCGTCGCCGGCTTGTTCTTCGCCAGATTTGTCTCTCCGCCCGTCCCCCCCGGCCACGTCGCCGGAGTGAACATCTGAACCGGATAACCCATCGACGGCGTCCCGCTTGCCGTCAACGCGAACAGCCAGTACATCCCGGGCAGTAGGACGTTCTGACTGCTGTCCAAAGTGAGGCTGTAGTTCCCCGTTCCCACCTTGGCATGGCTCACCGGAACATAGTGTTGATCGGAGTTGATTCCATGCGTCGTCGCCTGCAACCGAAGCAACCGGAATCCGGTAATGTTGTCCGATCCCTTCAACCCGATCGTCAAACCAGGCTTCAGTTCAGACGACACCAGGTCGATCGTCGGCCGCGTTGCCGCTGTCCCATCCGAATTGAACAGATACCCGGGCGAATAGATTTGTGAGTTCCAATGATCCGCCATACAGTTACAAAGTCCACCGCCGCCCACGACCACCCGCCCGTCCCGTAGCAATAAGGCGGTCATGTGGTACCCGCGTGCGACAGCCATCGCCGCCACCGTTCGCCAGCTATTCGTGGCCGGGTTCCAAATTTCGGGTACGGTCACCCCACCCACATCGGAGAACTTCTCTCCCGACGTGTTTCCACCCACAACGAACACCTCGCCATTCGGCAACATCACCGCGTAGTGGAACGCCCGTGCATAGTTCATCGGCGGGGCGGACGTCACCACCGGTGTTCCCGTCGTCGCGTCGATCAACACCGCCGTCTTCGTTACCGACGGAGAGTAACGGTCATCCCGCCCGCCAAGCATGAGAATCTTCCCAGGCAAATACTGCACAGAGAAGCCCAGCTTCCGGTGCCGCCCGGCGTCCGGAGCCCGCATACCCAGATCTTGCGAACTTCCGGTCCCGCTGAAATCCAGCCAGCGCATGATATCCAATGGACCAGCCATCAGAATCTTCCCGTTAGGCATCATGTGCAGATGCGGAAACCACTGGTTGTCATCGTCCACAAGATCGTTGGCTTCGCTCGCGCTGTTCAACGAGATCCCTGGCAACCCGCTCCATGTGTTCGTGTTCTGATTGAAAAGCTCCGTCAGCATCCCGCCCGATCGGCCCCACATCGTCATCAGATTGCCGTCCGGTAGTGCGACCGAAGAGTTGTACCAACGGCCGGCCAGCATGTCCCCGCCGCGGGTCCAGTTCTGCGACCAGCGCGGAATCATACCGAATATCGACGTCGTCCGCACATCGGCCCCGCCGCCCGGGGCAATGATCCGTCCATCCCCCGTCGTCGCCAGCCCCGCGCAAAACATATCGTGCGACGTGTGGTTCAGTGTCGTGATCTGTCCGGTTACCGGATCGTAGATCCCCGCGTAAGTAAACGTCGCCCCCGCCGGAAATGAATTCGGGAGCGTGGAGGCCCACGCAAGCACCCGCCCATCGGCCAGGTGAGCCACGCTCACCGGAATAAATGGCCAGTTGACCATTGGCGCCCATTGCCCGGTCTGGGATACTTGCGCGTTTAAGACCGTCAGGGAGAACAGGGCGAGAAGAATGGAGCGAAGGGCTGGGAGCATAGGTTCCTAGGTATCGGAGAGTGATGACACACTCCCCTAGTTCGCTAGTCTGCCCGATGAAATCGCAATCTCAATTAGGCGTTTCGTTCCATACGAACCACCCGGACTGCCCAGAACCAATCCCCCGCGGGGTACTTCTGGTATTCGGCCCCACCGTGGCACCAGAATGCAAAAACACCCCGAAAAACCGGCACTTCCACCAAAACCCTACGGTTCTAGCCAGCCTACTGGGCCTGGGGTACAACCCTCTCGTCCCAACCGCTAGGCCAATAGTTCCGGCACTACCTTCCCATGCACATCCGTCAACCGGTAGTGCCGCCCCTGGAACTTAAACGTCAATCGCGAATGATCCACACCCAACAAATGCATCATCGTCGCATTCAAATCATGCACCTCCATCGGGTCTTTCACAATGTTGTAGCTGAAATCGTCCGTCTCCCCATGCGTGTACCCCGGCTTGAACCCGCCCCCCGCCGCCCACATCGTGAAGCATCGCGGATGATGATCCCGCCCATAATTCGTCTCAGTCAACTCACCCTGCGAATACACCGTCCGCCCGAACTCCCCGCCCCAAATCACAATCGTGTCGTCCAACAACCCGCGCTGCTTCAAGTCAGTAATCAACGCCGCCGACGCCTGATCGGTATCCTCACACTGCCACTTAATCTGCTTCGGCAACGTCCCGTGCTGGTCCCACCCGCGGTGATACAGCTGAATAAACCGGACCCCGCGCTCCGCCAATCGCCTTGCCAGAATACAGTTCGCCGCATACGACCCCGGCTTCCGCGCATCCGGCCCGTACATCTCGAACGTCTTCTCCGGCTCTTTGCTCATATCGGCCAGCTCCGGCACCGACGTCTGCATCCGATAGGCCATCTCATACTGCGAAATTCGCGTCGCAATCTCCGGGTCCTGCGAATCCTCTAAACGCATCTGGTTCAGCTGCCCCAGATCATCCAGAAACCGCCGCCGCGCCCCCGCCGTGTACCCGTCCGGATTCGACAAATACAGCACCGGGTCCTTCCCCGAACGGAACTTCACACCCTGAAACTTCGTCGGCAAAAACCCGCTGCCCCACATCCGGTCCGCCAGCGCCTGCGCATTCCCGCGCCCCTGTGAAATCATCACCACGAACGACGGCAGATCCTGATTCTCACTCCCCAATCCATACGACAGCCACGACCCGATCGACGGCCGCCCCGCCAACTGAAACCCCGTCTGAAAAAACGTCACGGCCGGATCATGATTAATCGCCTCCGTATGCAGCGACTTCATAATCGTCAATTGATCGGCAATCTTCGCCGTATGCGGCAAAAGATCGCTCATCCACGCGCCGCTCTTCCCATGCTGCGCAAACTTGAACACCGTCGGCGCCGTCGGAAACGTCGCCTGGTACGCCGTCATGCCCGTCAACCGCTGCCCCTGCCGCACCGATTCCGGCAAGTCCTGCCCGCGCACCTTCGCCAGATTAGGCTTCCAATCGAACAGGTCCAACTGCGACGGCCCGCCGTGCTGAAACAGCATGATCACCCGCTTCGCCTTCGCCGCATGATGCGGCAACCCGGCCAGCGGCGCAGCGTATCCATCCCGAGCAAATAGCGACCCCAACCCCGCCGTATGCAAAAATCCACGTCGCGTCATCATCGCCATCACTCCTTCGTAATCGCCTCATCGGTATTCAACAACAAGCTCGCCACCGCCGCGTACCCAGCCAACTCCGTCCGGTCCACGTTCTTCGCCGCCGCCGTATCCCCATACGACAAATACTCCTCCCGCTCCGCAGCGTGCGTTGCGAAATGATCCAGGTGATACGCCAACGACCCGCGCAGAACACCCAGTTCCTTCTCCGTCGCCCCGCGCCCAGTCACAATCCGGAACCCATGCCGCAACCGAGCATCCTGATCCCCGCCACCCTCCAAAATCATCCGCTGCCCAATGAACCGCGCCGCCTCCAAAAACGTCACATCGTTCATCAAATTCAGCGCCTGCAGCGGCGTATTTGTGCGGTTCTCGCGCACCATACACGCCTCCCGCTGCGACGCGTCGAAGTTCATCATCATCGGCGGCGCCGCCGTTCTTTTCCAAAAGGTGTACAGACTTCGCCGGTACAAATCGGTGCCCTTCGCCTGCACGTAATCGAAGTCCTGCATGATGACTTCTTTCCACAATCCATCCGGCTGATACGGCTTCACCGACGGCCCGCCCAACTGCTCCTGCAACAGCCCCGCCTCGAACAATGCCGAGTCCCGCACCATCTCCGCCGACATGCGGATGCGCGGCCCGCGCGCCAGCAGCCGGTTCTCCGGATCCTTCGCCAACAGCGCCGGCGTGGCCTTCGAACTCTGCCGGTACGTATCGCTCAGCATGATCTTCTTCAACAGCGCCTTCACGTCCCAGCCGTTCTCCATGAAGTCCACCGCCATCCAGTCCAACAACTCCGGATGCGACGGCCACTCGCCCTGCTGTCCGAAATCCTCGGCCGTCTTCACAATCCCCGTCCCAAACAGCGACTGCCAGAAACGGTTCACCGTCACCCGCGCCAGCAGCGGATTCCGCCGGTCCACCAGCCACTGCGCAAAGCCCAGCCGGTTGTTCGGTGCCGCCGCCGGCAACGGCGGCAACACAGCCGGCAACCCCGGCTCCACCACATCGCCCGGCTTGTCGTAAGCCCCGCGAATCAGCAGGTGCGTCTTCTTCCGCTCCGGCGCCTCGGCCATAATCATCACCGAAGGAAAGGTGCGCTCAAACCGCTCTCGCTCCACGCGCAACTGCTGCGCCTGCCGCCACACCTCGCTGGTCTCCAAATACGCCAGCCGCAGCTGCTTCTCTTCCAAATCAGAACGCTTCTTCCCGACCAACTCCGCCAACGGCCGCCCCGCCGCCATCATCGCAATTTCATCGGTCCGCAGCTCACGCCCATACACCCGCACATCGTCCAGCAGCCCGCGGAACCGCTTGTCTTTCCCCGCGCCGCCGCCCACCGTCAACGACGCATTGAACTTCCCGCCCGCATTCACAAACGGCCGGTACAGCGTGTCGGAAACAAACTTCGTCTTCTGCAAAACGCCGTCCACATAAATCCGCGCGTCTTCCGCCATTCGCGTCCCGCCATACGCCACCACAACGTGATGCCAGCCCTCGCCAACGGTCCCCTCCGTCTCCACCTTCAGCGCATCGCTCTCCCACTGGCTGGAGATATGGAACTGCATCTTCCCGCCTTCCAAAAACAGTCCAATCCCCTTTGCCTGGTACCCATCGCTCGACTTCCGCGCCGCAATCGTCCCGCTCCCGTTCACCCACGCCGCTATCGTAAACCGGTCTTCAATATCGAACTGCGCACTCTTCGCCGGCCCCGGCACCACAGTGCTCCCGTCGAACAACTTCGCTCCGCCAATCCGCCCCGCCGCGCCGCCGTCATCAAACGTCACCGCCGCGTCCCGCTCCCCGAACGGCGCCCACGCCGCCACCCCGGCAAGCGTCTTTTCCCAAGCCCTTTGCCCGGCAATATCCGCCGGCACCTTCGCGTCCAGCCGAGCAATCTCGGCATTCATCGCCGCCAGCTTCTTCTGCTGCGCCTCCGTCGGCGCCGCCATCAATGGCGGCGAATTCCCATACTTCATCGCCCGGCCCCGCTCCGGAACGTTGTTGAAATACGCGAACATCTGGTAAAACTCCTTCTGCGTCAGCGGGTCGTACTTGTGGTTGTGGCAACGCGCGCAGCCCATCGTCATGCCCATGAACACGGCCGACGTAGTCTCAATCCGGTCCACCACATACTCCACCGCATATTCCTCGGCCACAATGCCGTCTTCCGTATTCCCGCGATGGTTCCGGTTAAACGCCGTCGCCATCTTCTGCTCAAACGTGGCATTCGGCAACATGTCCCCGGCAATCTGCTCCACCACGAATTTGTCGAATGGCTTGTTCTTGTTGAAGCTCTCAATCACGTAGTCACGCCACCGCCACATCACCCGCTCACCGTCGTACTGATACCCATTCGTATCCGCATACCGCGCCGCGTCCAACCACCGCGCCGCCATCCGTTCCCCAAATCGCGGCGACTGCAACAGCCGGTCCAACACTTTTTCGTAATTCCCGTCTTTCACAAACGCGTCCACCTCGGCCACCGTCGGCGTCACACCGGTCAGGTCCAACGTCGCCCGCCGAATCAACGTCTCCCGCGACGCCGGTCCGGACATCGCCAGCCCCTCCCGCGCCAGCCGCTCGCGAATAAGCGAGTCAATCGTCCCAGGCTTCTTCACAGGCGCGATAAACGACCAATGCGCCTCCCACTCCGCTCCCTGGCCAATCCAGTTCTTTAGCGTCTCCACCTCCGCCGCCGTCAACTGCACCCCTGTCGCCGGAGGCGGCATCCGCATCGCCGGCACCGGCGCCGTCACCCGCTTCATCAACACGCTCGCCGCCACGTCACCGCCCACAACGGCCCGCCGCCCGCGCCCCAAGTCCCGCTTCGCCGCCTCTTCGCTATCCAGCCGCAGTGCAATGCCCTTCGCCTTCGCGTCCGGCCCGTGACACATGAAGCACTTATCAGAGAGAATCGGCCGCACGTCGCGATTGAACTGGATCTTCCCATCGGCCGCGAACATAGCAAAGCCAAGAGCGAAAAAAATGTAGTACCGCATCGTTGTTTCCAATTCTACATGGAGAACTTTTCCTCGCACCGCCCACTATCTCTATGGAATGAAATTCGCCATCTTCCTCCTCGCCCTCGTCACCCTGTCCGCCCAGCCCCACTCTCGCCCCCCAACGGCCAGCCCGGCGCACAAACGCGACACCACACCCGCGCCCCGCCTCTCGGACTCCCAGATCCAGGCCAACATCCAGGCCCGCCTCGCCAAATCCAAAATTGGCAAGAACGGCTTCAAATTCACCACCTCCGGCGGCATCACCACCATCGAAGGAAAGGCGAATGTCATCCAGCACAAAGGCGCCGCCACCCGCATGGCAAAGTCCTCCGGCGCCCGCGCCGTCGTCAACAAAATTCAGATCTCCGAAGCCGCCAAACAAGCCGCGCAAGCCAAGCTCGACTCCGGCCGCCGCCGCGCCCAGGTCAAACGCGGCGAAGTCCGCAGCCAGCCACGCTAGCCCCGAACGCCAAGCCCTAACTCACGCCGCGCATATCCAATGGACCGCTCCATGTGCTCCCGCTGCTGATACTGCACCGCCGCCACAAACGGCGCCGGCACTGGCCGGTTCTGCAGATCTTCAATCACCACATGCCCCTCATATGGCCGGCCCTTCTTCGCCAAAGCTAAGAACCGCGCAAAATCCGCCGCCCGAACATCCGTATACCCCTTCCAATACCCGTCATCAAAAATCGGATGCACATACGGAATCCGCCCCGTGATCGGCTTGATGTAGATGTGCAGCGGATTACAAATCTCCCGCGCCTTCGCCACAATCGCCTTAAAATCCACAGTCCCTTCCCCCAAAGGAACCCACTGCACCGCAATCCCCCTCGGATGCTCGTAAACCACCGAATCCCGCAAATGCAGCGTCAGCGCGTACTTCCCCAACTCCTCCAACGTCTGCATCGGGTCCTCCATCACAAACACCGGATTCCCTGTATCCAAATAGGTCCCCACAAACTCCGGCCCCGCCGTCTCCACCACAATCCGGTGCTCCCGCGCCAACAAGTCTTTGTGCACCTCCACCGCCACCTTCACCCCCGCGTCCATCGCCTGCGTCCGCACCTTTCGCAGCATCCCAATGGCCGTCTCCATGTGCTTCTCCACCGGCCCCGGCGGCATGCTCGCCCGGTCCGATGCCAACAGCGTCCGCACCAACGGCGCCCCCATCCCCGCCGCCCGCTCAATGTTCCTCCGGAACATCGCCATCTTCGCGTCCATCTCGGACGGGTCCTTCGGCAACAGCGAACTCCCGCCCGTCTCCAAATGCAGGCCCAACTCCTTCGCCCGCCCCCGCACCCATTTCCAATGCGCCGGATCGTCCTTCTTCGGGTCCAGCGAATCCTGCAGGAAGATCGCGTCTAACTTCTGCGCCGCGCAATAATCCAGCAGTTGCGCGTCGTGCCAACGCAGCGCCCGAAGACAATAGGTGTTCAGCCCCATCGGGATTCGTCCGGCCATCCCCGCCGTCGCCGCCCCAACTCCCAATACCCCGCCCAGAAAAGTTCTTCGGTCCATATCGATTTCAAAGACTAACATGCTTTCATCCGGTGATACCATCTTTGGCATGTGGCTCCGGGCCTTTGTACTTTTAACTTTCTTAACCACCTCCCTCCTCGCACAGGAATTGAAAATCAATCTGGGCCCCGCCGCGGGCTCAGTCATCCAGCGCGATAGCGAAGGCCGCGCCGATCTCAAGATTGCCGGCACCGCCCCGCGCGCCTCGGCCAATAAATTCGTCGAAGCCCGCGTCGTCAACGACAAAGGCGAACCGCTAGCCAGCCTCGACTGGAAGGCTCTCGAACGCGTCAAGAACAACGCCTGGTCCGGCACCCTCAAGGGCGTCCCCCAGGGTGGCCCCTATTCCATTGAGGTCCGCGTCGCCGGTTCCACCGCGCTCGATTCGGTCAAGGACTTCTTCGTCGGCGATCTCTGGCTCCTCGCCGGCCAGTCCAATATGGATGGCGTCGGCGATCTCGTCGATGTCGAACAGCCCGACCCGCGTGTACGTTCTTTCGATCAGGCCGATCGCTGGGTCGTCGCCACCGAACCGCTAACCCTTCTCGTCGCCGCCGCCGACCGCGTCCACTGGCGCAAAGATAAAGACGGCAACCCCAAAAAGCTCGAAGGCCAGGAACTGGAAACCTACGTCTCCACCCGCAAAAAGGGCGCGGGCCTCGGCCTCCCCTTCGCCAAGCTCATGCTCCAGCGCACCGGCGTCCCCGTCGGCCTCATCCCTTGCTCCCACGGCGGCACTTCCATGGATCAGTGGAGCCCTGCCCTCAAGGACAAACAAGGCGACTCCCTCTACGGCGCCACCTACCGCCGCTTCCTCGCCGCTGGCGCCCGCATCCGCGGCGTCCTCTGGTATCAGGGCGAATCCGACGCCAATCCAAAGGTAATCGCCGCCTTCCCTGAAAAATTCGAAAAACTGATCGCCGCCTTCCGCCAGGATTTCCTCCAGCCCGATCTGCCTTTCTATTACGTCCAAATCGGCCGCCACGTCAGCTACACCGATCAGGCCGAATGGAACATGGTCCAGGAAGCCCAGCGCAAACTCGAATCCCGCATCCCCAAAGTCGGCATGGTGCCCGCCGTCGATCTCGGTCTCGACGACGGCATCCACATCAGTACCCAGGATCACAAGCGCCTCGCCCTCCGCCTGGCCAATCTCATCACCCACGACATGCACCCGGAAATCGAAAAGTTCCGCCCGTACAAGCGTGGCCCCCGCCCGGCGAACGCCAAGCTCGAAGGCACCGTCGTCCGCATCCTCTTCGCCGAAGTAAACGGGAAACTGGTCACCCAGGGCCGCCTCGGTGGCTTCTCCATCCACGCCGCCGATGGCAAGCCCATCCCCGCCATCTTCCGCGCGCAAATCGATCCCCGCGATGGCAACTCCGTTCTCCTCTCCATCGGCGGCACCCTCCCCGCCGGCGCCACTGTCCACTACGCCGCCGGCCGCGACCCCTACGCCAATCTCAATGACGAACTCGACATGGGCGCCCCTGCCTTCGGTCCTCTTCCCATCGAACGGTAAGCCCATTCGCCTCGTCTGGAACGCCGCACTTCGCGATGGCCCTCGCCCGGCCATCGCGGGCGCGGATATTCGCAACCGCGAAATCCATCTCCACCCCAGCCTTCGCCGCCAACCCGCCGAGCGCTCCCGCATCCTCACCCACGAACTCTTCCACTTCGTCTGGGTCCGCCTCGGCAACCCGCGCCGCGCCGCCTGGAAACAACTCCTCGAAGACGAACTCGCCCACAACGCCAAAGGCGAACTCGGCTGGTCCAGCCACTGGCGCAAAGCCGATCTTCCAAGGAACTTCCCAAACTACGCCTGCGAAGCCTTCTGCGACACCGCGGCATGGCTCTTCTCAAATTGCCCCGAACATGAGGAATACACCCTCGCCAGCAAATGGCGCGCCAAACGCCGCGACTGGTTCCTCGCCAGCCCGCCGTTCCAATTCTAGATAGGGTTTAGACTCGCCACAGAGTCAGCGAGCCAGATGGAGGAATAGTGTTGCGCATCCTGGCCTGTCAACGGTTGCCGCGATTGTCAATCTTTAATACGCGAGTAAACACGGTCAACCTCCCAGTCACATATTCCCTCGAGACCAGCAACCAGATAGTCGGGACCCGTCGGGGCAAACAGGTCCACGCTTAGCGCGGAGCAAATCCTCTCTTGTCCGTTTGAGCTTTGAGTTTCCCACCAGTCCGGAGCAAAGGCGATGTTCTCACAACTCGCAATGACCATTCGGAAAAGTGCAACTTCGCCACCCCGCCCAGCGTAGAATACTCTCGCAAGCGAGCCTAAAAACTCCCTACAAAATGTGGAGCTCGTCTTGTGCCAAGAGAGGAGGAGCCCCCATCCGCCTTCCATTGCCGCAGAACAGACGGTCAGTAGATCCAACTCACAATCCCGGTCGGCTAGGTTTTGTAACCTGCGACCGAGAAAGTCGAACTCTGGGTAGAACACTGCTGAAAAGGCTAGAAAAGGTTTCTGCTTGAACGCGAATAATGTGTACTCCACGTCCTGATAGGCCCCGGCCTGAAACGATTCGTCAAAGTGCGTTTTGTGACGCCGAAGGTTTCGCAGAGCGATAGCCGTTCCAGTTCTATAGCCGTCAAATAACATCCGCGACCCTCGGTCCAAATGCCCCTCGGCCATTTGCTGTGCGATCAAGACAGAAGAATTCTCCTTCACGAAAACTTCGCGGCACAGGGCGCGATAGGCATAAAGGGCAATTTGCTCGTCTGTAGGTCCAAGCGTCATTGTATCGATTGGCTTGAAAAGCGAGGAATCGTGGGGCCCACAAAAGCCCGGAAATGTAGAAACACTGCCAATACCCCGTTTTTGCATGACCAGTTTGCCATGAGTCTTTTTCAGACTGCCAATACTGCTGGAGGGGACATACACGTGACTTTCCCGTGAGATTTCTCGCAACAGCCCATTCTTTTGGAGGGAGTGAGCCTCGACAAAGTCTGTGCATCGGCCGCTACTATCAAAGTGCAAGCAGCGCCCTTTAGCAGCGAGCTTTTTCTGTTTCTTGATGAAAGCATTCAGATCCGGCGCAGAAGTTGGGACTAAACGCACCGGCCCAGTGGTCGTCCCCTCCGTGCCAACATAGCTGAGACACTATCCCCGGCCTTAATTACTGAGCAGGGCGAGAATGGAAATCAGCGTGAGTACGAATCAGAAGCACAATGGATTAGACGCGGCGGGTGCGGGTTGGCCCGGCGCGGAACGGAGCGCGGCTG
>CAMATG010000114.1 GCA_945860645.1 Candidatus Sulfopaludibacter sp. SbA3
TTTGGACCGGGTGGTGGGGCAGCCGATTGACGAGTATTGCAACGCGCGGCGGCTGGGATTGGCGGAGCGGATTGGGCTGGTGGTGGCAGCTTGTGAGGCGGTGGGGGCGGCGCATCGAAACCTGGTGGTGCATTTGGATTTGAAGCCGGGAAACATTTTGGTTACGGCGGATGGGCATTTGCGGCTGTTGGATTTTGGGACGGCGAAGCTGCTGGACCCGATGGGAGCGTTGACGACGACGCGGCATTTGACGCCGCTGTATGCGAGTCCGGAGCAGTTGCGGGGCGAGGCGGTGACGACGGCATGCGACGTGTATGGGTTGGGGATGGTGCTGTTTGAGCTGCTGGCGGGGGCGGGGCCGTACCGGAGTGCGTCGATTGTTTCGGTGGCGGAGCGGGCGGCGGGCGGGGGCGGGACGGTGACGCTGGCGGAGAAGGCGACGGCGGAGGCGGCGGCGGACCGGGGGATGGGATTGGAGCGGCTGCGGCGGGAACTGCGGGGGGATATCGAAACCGTTGTGCGCAAGGCGCTGGCCGGGGAGCCAGGGGAGCGGTATGCGAGCGCGGGGGATTTGGCGGGGGATTTGCGGCGGTATTTGGAGAGCCGTCCGGTGCTGGCGAAGCGGCAGACGGTGGGCTACCGGTTGCAGAAGTACGCCAGCCGGAACCGGGGGGCGGTGGCGGTGACGGTGTTGTTGGCGATGGGGCTGGCGGGATCGTTGGGGTATGGGTTCTGGCAGCAGCGGCGGGCGCTGGCGGAGGAGCGGCGGGCGGCGACGGTGGGGCGGTTTTTAGACTGGATGATATCGACGTCGAACCCGAACTACGGGGGGCGGGATGGGATGACGGTGGTGGAGCTGGCGGAGCGGGCGGAGGAGCGGTTGGCGGCGGGGGCGATTCCGGATGGGGGGACAGCGGCGTGGCTGGAGGGGAGTTTGGCGAGTGTGCTGTTCCAGGGGGGGAAGCCGGAGCGGGGGTTGGCGGTGTCGCGACGGGCGTTTGCAAGGGCGCAGGGGAGCGGAGATGCGGAGGCGATGGTGGCGGCCGGAGTGGGATTGGGGTTGAACTTGTTAAGCGCGGGGGATTGCGCGGGGTCGGTGGGGGTGATGGGGCAGGTGGATGGAGTAGTGGCGCGTGGCGGGGTGCCGGTGGAATCGCGGGTGACGTATCTGATCGGGCGGGACCAGGTGCGGGGGGCGTGCGAGAGCGGCGGGGGCGGCAAGCTGACGGAGGAGGCGGCGCGGCTGGTGCGGGAGATTCCGGACGCGAGTCTGCGGACGGGGATGCCCGCGCGGATTTTCAAGGCGCTGGTATTGAACGGGTATGTGCGGGCGTTGGCGCGGCAGGGGCGATTGGCGGAGGGGGTGGCGGCGGCGGAGGAGGGGTTGCGGCTGGCCGCGTTGGAGGCCGATGGGCGGAGCGCACAGGTGGCGCTGTTGCAGAGCCGTTCTGCTGTGGAATATGCGGGCGGAAACAAGGAGAAGGCGGCGCGGACGTTGGAGGAGGCGGTGGCATTGGCGGATGGGTATGCGGCGCCGTTTGAGGCGATCCGATTGCACGCGATGGCGGGGCGGCGGGTGGCGGAAGTGGGGCGGAAGGAGCGAGCGTTGGAGTTGGCGGACCGGGCCTTGATGCTGGCGGACGGGCACCGGAAGGAGTTGGCGGCGACGCGGTGGATGGTGTTGATTGACGCGGCGATTGTGTACTACTGGGCGGGGCGGTGTGAGAAGGTTCCGGGGCTGGTGGGGGAGGTGGATGCGCTGACCGGGGGGAAGATTGCGCCCGATTGGAAGGGGAACCGGTACGCGGTGGAGGCGGTGTGTTTGGTGGAGGCGGGGCGGAAGGGGGAAGCGATAGAGAAGGCGCGTTTGGCGCTGGCGGCGGCGGGGAAGGTGTGGGGGCCGGGGTCGGGGTTCCGGAAGCGGATGGAGGCGTTGGTGGGGAGTACTCAGTAGAGCTTGGTTTTGTAGGCTTCTTCGATGGAGGCTTGCATGGCTTCGGCGGTGTCATCGACCTGGATCTGGTCCTTCAGCATTTGGCCGTAAGGCGGGATTTTGGATTTGTAGTCGTCGTGCCAGAGCTTGGAACGGATGAGAGCCTTGCCGCAGTGGAGGAAGGCTTCGTGGACGGTGATGATGAGGGCGGTGGCGGGGTGGTTATTGTTTGTGGTCCAGCGGTGGGTGATTTCGGAGTCGGCGGTGATGTGGGCGGCGCCGTTCAGCCGGAGGGTTTCCAGGGCACCGGGGATGAAGAAGAGCAGGCCGACGGCGGGGTTGGCGAGGATGTTGGTGAGGGAGTCGAGCCGGTTGTTGCCACGCCAGTCGGGGATGGCGATGGTGTTGTCGTCGAGGATGTGGACGAAGCCGGGAGCGTCGCCGCGGGGGGTGACGTCGGCGCCATCGGGGCCTTGCGTGGAGAGGGTGAGGAAGGGGCTTTTTTCGATGAAGGCGCGGCAGTGGGTGTCAAGCTTGGAAAGGGTTTTGAGGCGGGCGCGTTCGAGGACGGGTGGATAGAGTTCGCGGAGTTCTTCGAGTGTGGCGATGGGCATGGGGCGTAGCCATATTCTACGCCCCCGGGCTGCGGCTAGTCGCAAGGTTCGGTGGGATAGATCTCGACATCCATTTCTGGATCAATGGCGAATTGCACGATGGAATCCGGCAGACTCTCCGTGGTCTTTTTGAAACCGGCGGTGACGGTGAATTCGAACCGCGGCTTCTCGCCAGGTTTGAGAACTGCTACGGAACCGATGAGGTCGACAGCGAATGGACCGATGAAGAAGCCGTCTCCGGTTTGCGTTTTCGCGGGGGGCGTGCCGGCGCCGAGGACGGTTTGGACGTTGCCTTGTTGTTTGAACGGACTGGCCAGGTCGAGCGTGCTGTTAGTGATGCGTCCGAAAGTGGCGATGATTTCCGGTTCGATGGACATCAAGGCCGTCTTGTCCTGGTAGTAGACCTCAAATTGCAGTTGGTCGGAGAGGGTGGGGTCCTCCTTGTTGAAGCGGACCGGAAGCGGCTGCTGGTGAGAGACGGGGATGGATTTCTCCCACGTTTTGCCGCCATCCAACGAGAGATACCAACAGCGATTGTCTTCGTGGGTGGGCGTGTTAGGAAGGAAACGGCCGGTGGTGCCGTTGTCCAATGAAGCGGTTACTCGAAGGGCAAATATTCGAGGCTGTTGTGATTGCATGTCTAGTCTCCTAGCGGGGTGGGCTTGGTTTTGAACCGCCTTTGGCGGAGGGGGAGCCTTGGGCCGCTTGCAAATGGTAGCGGATATCCTGGCGCAAAGGGGCCAACTCCGGTTCATTTTCGATTTCGATGCGGGAATAGCCCGCGTTGGCGGCGGCTTGCAAAGCGAGGAGCGCCTGGGTGCGATCGCGCAGGAGTTCCCAGGTGACGGCGGCGCGGAAGGAGACAGACGCGGAACGGTTGGCGGCGGGGAGGGCGAGGAGTTCCGCGCGGGCGGCGGGGGGGTCGCCGAGTTTGGCGAGATAGAGGGCGATGCGGGAGCGGAGTTCCCAATCGGAGGGCCGGGCTTTGGCTTCGGCGCGGGCGAGTTCGATGGCGTGGGAGTAGGCCATGGGGGCTTTGTCGCGCATGTGGGTGGACCAACGGTAAGCGTCGGCGAGATTGCCCCAATACTGATAAGCGTTGGCGCGGAGTTGAACGGCTTTTTCCAGCGCTTCGACGGCTTCGTTGTACCTGCCCTGGAAGAAGCGAATGGTGCCGAGGTTGTTGTAAATGGGACCGGTGGGGGTAATGGCGAGGGCTTTTTGAAACTCTTCGGCGGCGAGATCGTGTTGGCCAAGCATGTGCAGGGCGGCGCCGGTCTGGCGGTGCAGGAGTTCGCTTTCCGGGGTGAGGCCGATGGCGGCGGATCGCCAGGCGGCCACGGCGTCTGAATAACGGGCTTCGCGATAGTGGAGGACGCCGAGATCGTGGAGAATCCGCCAGTCGCGGGGAGCGAGGGCGAGGGCCTTGTTGTAGGACTGCAGCGCGCCGGCGGCGTCGCCGCGGTGCAAATGCGATGTGCCAATGGCGCGATGGACATCGGCGTTGCGGGGATCCAGACGGAGCGCCTCGTCGAGTTCCTTTTGGGCGAGGGCTTCTTTTTTGGAGAGCATGGCTGCTTGGGCAACGGCGAGATGGGCGATGGCGAGTTCGGGCGTGAGTTGGCGGCTGCGTTCGGCGGCATCGCGAGCGAGGCGAATCCACTGTGGATCGGGATTGGCGCCGTTCCGATCGAGGTAGACGGCGGAGAGGCCGGCATAAGCCGGGGCGAAAGAAGGGTCAAGGGCGATGGCCTGCTGGAACTGCGCCAGGGCGCTGTCGATATTGCCCTTGACATCGCGGCGGAAGAGCAGCGCAGTGCCGGCCTGGTAGTGGCCGTGCGCCGTTGGGGAGACGACAGAGGGGGCGTTGACGGTGAGCCAAGAGCGAATCGCGTGGCGACCGGTCCAGGCGGCGGCGAGAATCAGCGTGACGGTGACGGCGGCGGTGAGCGGGAGGCGAGAGCGTGGGCGCCGTTGGGCTGGATGGATGGCACTGTTGACTGAGGACGCGGGGCTGAGGACGGTGACGGCTTCGGCGATGGACTGGAGGCGGCGGGCGCGGTCCTTGACGAGGCAGCTCTCGATGAGGGTGGCGAGGGCGGGGCTGATGTTGGCGGGCGGCGAGTGAGGGGCGTTGACGACGGCGTGGAGAATGGCCATAACGTTGCGGCCGTGGAAGGGCCGTTTTCCGCAGGCCACTTCATAGAGAATCACGCCGAAGGAGAAGATGTCGGTGCGCCAATCGGTGTGTTCGCCGAGAGCTTGTTCGGGCGACATGTAGGCGGGCGTGCCGATAACGGCGCCTGCTTGAGTGAGGGCGGATTGGGTGTTTTCGCCGGCGGGGACGTCGCGTTTGGAGAGGCCGAAGTCGAGGACCTTGACCAAGCCGGAGGGCGTGATCATGATGTTGGCGGGTTTCAGATCGCGATGGGTGATGCCGGCGGCGTGGGCGGCGGCGAGGGCGGCGGCAACCTGGCGGAGAATTTCGAGCGGGGCGGGAGTGGAGCGGAACGTGAGGTAGTGGTCGAGAGTCTCGCCTTCGATGAGTTCCATGGCGATGAAGTCGACGCCGTCGACCGTGTCATAGGCGTGGATGGTGACGATGTTGGGGTGATTGAGGGCGCTGGCGGCGGTCGCTTCGCGGGCGAAGCGGCGGCGATCGTCTTCCGTGATGGAGTGGCGGGAGATTACCTTGAGGGCAACAGGGCGGCCGAGCTTGGTGTCGATGGCTTTATAGACGGCGCCCATGCCGCCTTGCCCAAGTTCGCCAGTGATTTCGTAGTGGGCAAGGCGGAAGGGGAAACCGGATTGTCCTAGGACCGCCATGAAAGCATGGTGCATTGTTTACAAGGTAGTGCGCAAGTTTACGCGACGTCCTGTTGTGATGCCACAGGAGCCTTTGATAGAGTACGTGTGGGGATACCACATGAGCAAAATGGAGCTGTTGCAAGGGACGCTGGACGTGATGGTGTTGCAGACGCTGGCGACGATGGGGGCGTTGCACGGGTATGGGATCGCGCGGCGGATTGAGCAAGTGAGCGGGAACCAGGTTTTGCTGAACCAAGGGACGATTTACGCGGCGCTGGTGCGGCTGCAGCAGCGGGGGTGGATTGCGGCGAAGTGGGGAACGTCGGAGAACAATCGGAAGGCGAAGTTCTATTCGATCACGAAGGCGGGGACGAAGCAGTTGGCGGTGGACGCGGCGTATTGGAGGCAGTTGAGCGAGGTGATGGGGCGGGTGCTGGCGCCGGCGGAGGGGGAATGATGCGAGGTTGGGAGAGCGTGGCGGCGATATTCCGGGGGCGGGTGTTGGACCGGGAACTGGACGACGAGTTGGCGGCGCATGTGGAGATGGCGACCGCTGATTTTCAGGCGCAAGGGATGAGTGAGGGAGAGGCGCGGCGAGCCGCGCTGGCGGCGCTGGGCGGGATGGCGGGAGCGCGGGAGACACACAGGGAAGCGAGAGGATTGCCATTTATGGAAACGTTGTTACAGAGGACATTCGGTACGGGTTGCGGACGCTCCGGCGGGACGCGGGGTTGGCGATGTTCGCGGTGCTGATCACGGGGTTGGGAGTGGGGGCGAGCGCGACGGTGTTCAGCGTGGTCCATGCGATCCTGCTGCGCGAGCTGCCGGTGACCGATGGCGACCGGCTGGTGTGGGTGGCGAATACGGGCGGGGATGGGCTGTCGGCGCGGACGATGCAGACCGCCTATCTGAAAGAGATGCAGGGCAAGATGGCTACCATTGCCGATGCCGGCGGCTACTTTGCGTTCTATGGGATTGGCGATTTGAAGATGAGCGGTTCGGGGGAGCCGGAGCGATTGACGGGTGTGCCGGTGACGGGAAACTTCTTCCCGCTGCTGGGCGTGCCGTTGCTGATGGGCAGTGGATTCACCGAGGCGGAGAAGCAGCCCAAGGGGCCCGACGCGGTGATCGTGAGCTACGACTTTTGGGAGCGGCGGATGCACCGGGACCCGGGAGCAGTGGGGCGGACGCTGATCCTAAACGAAACGCCTAGCCGAGTGGCGGGAGTGCTGCCGAAGGCGTTCGACTTCGGGGCGATGTTTGCACCAGGGGTGCATGTGGACGTGTTTCCGGCATTTCCGATGAGTGAGCAGACGAACCGGTGGGGGAACACGATGTCGGTGGTGGGCCGTTTAAAACCCGGCGCGACGGCGGCGGAGGCGGCGGCGGAGATGAAGGTGTTCGCGCCGCAGGTGGTGAAGCTGTATCCCGGGCAAAATGGTTTTGCGCCGGAGGTGCGGCCGCTGCGGGAGTACATCAGCGGCAGTGTACGAGCGGCGATTCTGGTGCTGAGCGGAGCGGTGGGACTGGTGATGTTGATCGTGTGCGCGAACCTCTCCAACCTGCTGCTGGCGCGGGCGACGGCGCGGCAGAAGGAGATTTCCATCCGGGCGGCGTTGGGAGCGGGACGGTGGCGGCTGGTGCGGCAAATGCTGGTGGAGAGCCTGCTTTTGTCGGGATTGGGGGCCGGGTTGGGGCTGGTGCTGGCGGCTGGGGGGACGCGCGTGTTGGCGGGAATGGAGACGAAGATCCCGATGCTTGCAACGGTGCAATTGGACTGGGTGGCGATGGGGTTTGCGCTGGTGGCGGCGTTGGTGACCGGGATCGGGTTTGGGCTGGTGCCGGCGATGCGCGTGAGTACGGTAGCGGGGAGCGCACGGGGAGCGTCTGCCGGCCGGGAGCACACGCGGGTGCGGAATGTGCTGGTAGCGGCGGAGGTGGCGCTGGCGTGTTTGTTGCTGGTGGGGAGCGGGCTTTTGATCCGAAGTTTTGTGCGGGTCCTGGATGTGACGCTAGGGTTTCGGCCGCATCAGGCGGCGGCGGTGCGAATTGATCCGGGCCGGGACTTTCCGAATCGCGATGCGCGGCACGCGTATTTCCGCACGGCACTGGACGCGGTGCGAGCGCTGCCGGGCATGGGCGCCGTGGGACTGACGGACACGCTGCCGCTGGGGCGGAACCGGACGTGGGGCGCGGCGGCGAAGGGGCAGGTTTATACCCCGGGCACTTTTCCAACGGCTTATGTGCGGGTGGTGAGTGATGGGTTCTTTGAATCGATGGGAATGACGCTGGTGAAGGGCCGGACGTTTACGCCCAATGACGACAAGAACGGGCCGGCGGCGATCGTTATCAATGAGAGTTTGGCGCGGCGATTGTGGCCGGGGGAGGATCCACTGGGCAAGGTGATTCTGCGGGTATCGGCGCCTGAGCGAGTGGTGGTAGGTGTGGTGAAAGACGTGCGGCATCTGGCGTTGGAGAAAGAGGCGGGCGGAGAGATGTATCTGCCTATCTGGCAGACGGGCGATTTCCAGCAGGTGGATCTGGTGGTGCATGGCGGGAATGAAGCGATGGTGCGGGGGGTATTGCGGGGACTGGATCCGACGTTGCCATTGACGGCGTTCCGGCCGTTGCAGGGGTTGGTGGACACGGCGGTATCGCCGCGGCGGCTGATTGTGTTGCTGCTGGGCGGCTTCGCGGGGTTTGCGTTGCTGCTGGCATCGTTGGGGATTTACGGGGTGATTTCGTATTCGGTGACGCAGAGGAAGAAGGAGATGGGGATCCGGATGGCGTTGGGTGCGTCGGGAGCGGTGTTGCAATCGGGGATTTTATGGCAGACGCTACGGCTGGTGGGAGCGGGGTTGGCGGTGGGGCTGGTGGGCGCGTTGGCATTGCTGCGGATTTTGCAGGGGATGTTGTTCGGAGTAACGGCTTCGGATCCGCTGACATTTGGGGCGGCGATGGGGTTATTGACAATCGTTGCGTTGGTTGCGGGGTACGTGCCGGCGCGGCGGGCGGCACGGCTGAATCCGGTGGAAGCGTTGCGGATGGAGTAAGTGATACCATTCCGGCGGAGGGCCGTCGGACATGCGGATGGTTTGCTTTTTCCTCTTATGCGGAGTCCTGCGCGCGGCGACGTATTGCGATGAGCCGAAGGAGGTTTCCGCGGCGTTGCGGCTATCCCGGGCGCAGTGGGAGTCGCCTTTGGGTCCGGAGGCGCGGCGGGCGGAGCAGCGAAGGATTCTGACGGAGTTGGTGGCGCGGTTTCCGGATGATATTCAGGCCAACCGGCGGTACCAGAATGACGCGGGGATTCCGAAGGAAGAACTGATCGTGCAGTACAAGGCGCGGATGAACGGGGATGCGCTGACCACCTATTTCTATGCGCTGGTGCTGGCGGGGAAGGACCTGCCGGAGGCGATGAGGCTGTTTGCGTTGTCGCTGGAGAAAGACCCGACGATGGCGTGGCCGCATATGGCGCTGGCGTATCACTACGCGTCGGGGCCGACGATGGACAAGGCGAAGGCGACGGCACAGGTGGACGCGTTCTTTGCGAAGTGTCCGACTTCTTATGACTTCTACACGAACCGGATGCTGGCGACAGTGGCCTCGCCGGCGGTGATGAAGAAGAGCACTGCGGCGCTGCGGGAGCGGGTGGACGCGGAGACGGACATGGAGCTGTTTGGGATCTACGAGCACTTATGGATGCTGGAGTTCAAGGCGCTGCCGCCGGAGGAACATGCGGGGTTGCGGGCGCGGGTGGCACGAGATGTGGCGCGGATCCGGGCGTCGTCACCGCGGCTATCGATGGCGATGCTGCGGCTGATTCGGGATGGGTTGAAGCAGGCCGGGGACGCGGGCGGAGCGACGGCGGCGGGAGAAGAGATTGCGATGGCGTATCCGGAGAGCCGGGACGCGATGGACGGCACGATGGAGCGGTGGCGGAAGGAGCATCCGGCGGCGCCGACGAAGGAGTATCGGGCGGCGATGTACACGACGGCGGGGGAGTGGATTGGGCGTTGGCCGACAAACTCGGTGGCGCGGTTGGAACGGTTCCTGGCGGCGCTGGCGCTGACCGATTTGAAAGACGAAGAAGTGAAGGCGGCAGGGACGCAGTTGCTGGAGCATTTGAAGTCCGGGGACACGATTTACGGGTTCAAGCCGTGGGAACACATGCTAGCGGAGGAGTACTTGCGGCGGGGGGCGTATTTGGATGAAGTGGCGGGGCTGGCGGAAGGCGGGTTGGCGGTGGTGAAGAAGCGGACGGAGGAGCAGCGGCGGGATGGTGGCATGCCGGCGGCATTTTTGAAGCGGGCGGAGGGACCGCTGCGAGCGGCGGGATTTTGGGCAGTGGATCTATTGGCACGGGTGGGGAAGCGCGAGCAGGCCGGGGAGTTGGAGACGCGGCTGGAATCATTGGACGCGGACGGGGCGCTGGAGATCGCGCTGCGTTGGCAGGCGAGGAGCCGGGTAGCGGAATTGGCCGGGCGGCCTTTGGATGCGCTGGTCTATATGGAAAAAGCCCTGGAAGGGGGCCCGGAGATGGATAAGAAGCAACGGCGGGAGGAGGCGCGGCGGCTGTGGACGTTAGCGGGAGGGACGGAGAAGACGTGGGCACTGCGTGGCAGCCCGGCGGTGCAGGAGGCGAAGAGCGCGTCGACGTGGCAGGCGCCGGCGAAGCCGATTCCGGCGTGGGAGTTGAAGGATCTGGCGGGGAAGAAATGGACGAGCGGGGAGTTGGCGGGGAAGACGGTGTTAATCAACGTCTGGGCGACCTGGTGCGGGCCGTGCCGGGCGGAGCATCCGCATTTTCAGAAGCTGTATGAGAAGTTGAAGGACCGGAAGGATGTGGCCGTGATCAGCTTCAATGTGGACGATCAAGTGGGGATGGTGGACGGGTACATGAAAGAGGGCAAGTTCACGTTTCCGGTGCTGTTCGCGGACCGGCTGGTAAGAGAGGCGTTGGAGACGGTGAGCATCCCGCGAAACTGGTTGATCGACGGGAAGGGCATGCACCAGTTGGAGCAGGTTGGATTCATGGAAAGTAGTGACTGGATAGAGAAGATGATGGCTGGGATTGAGAAGGTGAAGTAGCGCGCGTTGCGCACCTCTGGTTGGTTGATATATAAACAACACACCGTTTCTTAACAGAGGTCAACGTGAGACTACTACTACTGATTTGCTTACCCGCCATGGCGATGGCGCAGGATACCCGCGGAAATATTTCAGGCACCGTGACAGACGCACAGAACGCCACGATCAGCGGGGCCGCGGTTACGGTGACCAATACCGGCACGGGGACGCGGACGAAGCTGTTGACCAATGGGAATGGCTACTACGAAGCGCCCTTGCTGCTGGCGGGGGAATACAACGTGGCGGTGGAGAACACCGGGTTCAAGAAATCGGTTCGGAGCGGGATCACGCTGGTGATTGGCGACCGGATACAGATTGACGTGCGGCTGGAGGTGGGCGGGACGACGGAATCGGTGACGGTGACGAGCGAGGCGCCGATGTTGGATACCAACTCAGTCTCGTCGGGGCGAAACATGACGAATCGGGAGATTATGGACCTGCCGGTACTGGGGAACAACATTTCCGCCCTGGCGCGAATGGCGCCGGGCGTGCAGGTTCCGGGGACGACGCAGTTTCTGGTGCAAGGGCAAGTGGGTGGCGGGTCAGCGTATTCGATGCCGGGCGGAGTGGGCGGGAATGAATGGTCGATGGACGGAGCTTCGACGAACGGGACGGATCGGAGGGTGTCGATTATGCCGAGCCCGGATATTGTCGATGAATTCAAGATTGAGACGTCGAACTTCGATGCGTCGTTCGGGCATTCGACGGGGCTGAACATTTCGATGTCGACCAAGAGCGGGGCGAACGCGCTGCACGGGTCGGCGACGTATCAGTACATCAACCAGCGTTGGAACGCGGCGTCGTTCTTTGTGAAGCAGGCGCGATGGGCGCAGGTGGCGGCGTTGAACGCGGCGGGGAACCGGGCGGGCGCGGATGCATTGGCGGCGCAGCCGATGTTGCCGGCGGGGCACACGAACAACTATCACGGGACGGTGAGCGGGCCGGTGGTGATTCCGAAAGTGTTCGATGGACGGAACAAGTTGTTCTTCTTCCTGGGCTATTCGGGGTTGAAGAACCAGCAGGCGGCGCGGCCGAGCGAGATCAACTACACGGTGCCGACGATGGCAATGCGCGACGGCGATTTTTCCAAATTGCTGCAGGTGCGGACGAATCCGGCCCGGTATCAGGTGTATGATCCGTTGACGACGCGGCCGGACCCGGCACGGCCGGGGCATGTGGTGCGGACGCCGTTTGCAGGGAACATTCTGCCGAAGCAGCGGTTCCAGAACCCGATGTACGACTTCTACACGAAGCGGATGCCGGTGCCGAACAACGACCCGACGGATCCCGGGCAGGAGCCGGTGAACAACTATCTGGCGACGGGGATGCCGAACAATGTGACGTACAGTTCGTGGAACAACCGCGTGGATTTCCAGGCGAGCCAGAAGCACCGGTTCTTCTTCCGCTGGCTGAAGAGCAGCTTCATTGAAGACGCGCAGGACTACACGTATCAGACCGAAGCGGGGCTGATGGCGTGGAACGAGAAGCGGCCGGCGTTGAGCGGCGCGGCGGACTGGACCTTTGCTTTGAGTGCGGCGACGGTGATGAATGTGAGCGTGGACGCGACGCGCTTTTTGACGCAGAAC
>CAMATG010000115.1 GCA_945860645.1 Candidatus Sulfopaludibacter sp. SbA3
GGGCTCGCTGCGAATCCGGTACAAAGGTTCCGCTGGTGGTCACAACGGCGTTACCTCGGTTATCCGCAGCGTGGGTAGCGAGAATTTCATTCGGGTCCGGTTGGGCATCCGGCCGGAGCACCCGATGAAAGATATGAAAGACTATGTGCTTTCCAAAGTCCGGAAAGCGCAAATGGAAACCTTGGATTCAACAATGACGTTCACGCGTCAGGCAGTTGAAACCATCATCACCGAAGGCGTCGAAAAGGCCATGACGAAACACAATCGTCGCGCCCAAGGTGCAAACGAGGAACAATGAGAACCTACGAACAACTGTTCATCGTCAATACGGCTGCTGCCGAAACCGATGTCGATGCGCTGCTCGAGCAGCTCAACGGCATCATCAAGGCAAGCGGCGGTGCGATTGACAAGACCGACAAATGGGGCGTGCGCAAGCTCGCCTATCGTGTAAACCGGCAGACGGAAGGCTTTTATATCCTTCTCTCCTTTACCTGCGGCGCGCAGACCGTGCGCGAACTGGAACGCCGCCTGCGTGTGGCCGATATGGTGATGAAGTACATCACCGTGCGCATGGACGAACGGATGAAGCGCGTTGTGAAACGGCAGAAGCGGCGTGAAAAGCGTCTGGCGCGCAAGCCCCAGTTGAGCGCTCCGGCCGCCCCGGCCGCGCTCCCCGGCGCTCCGCCTCCCAGCCCCGGCGCCGTTCCTGGTGCTCCGGCTCCTGGCGCGCCCATGCCGGCTGCTCCGGAAGCTCCCGCGCCGGCCGCCGTCGAAGTGGCCGCCGTTGAGACCCCCGCCGTCGAAGCTGCTCCGGCCGCTGAAACCACCGAAAGCTAACAGGAAAGGTCAAAGAGGATATATATATGGCTGAGACCAAAGGTGGTCGTCCGATCGCTGCCTCGCAGCGCCCCACGGGTGGGGATAAGGCCCTGGTTCCCGGGAAGAAGCAGTTCTTCCGCCGGAAAAAAGTGTGCCGTTTCTGTGTGGAGAAGATCGACTTCATCGACTACAAAGAAGTGAAGATGCTGTCGGCCTTCATCTCCGAAAAAGGCAAGATTACTCCACGCCGCATCTCCGGCGTCTGCACCATTCATCAGCGGCTGCTGACCGGGGCTATCAAACAGTCCCGTAACATCGCCCTGCTGCCCTTCTCCACGGCGGTCTAGTCCCGCCCGATCCGTACATTCGAGGAATCCATCATGGAAGTTATCTTGAGAGAAGACGTCGAAAAACTCGGTTCGCGTGGCCAGCTGGTCTCGGTCGCCGCGGGTTTTGCGCGTAATTTTTTGTTGCCGAAGCGGCTTGCTGTCGCCGCCACGGACGCCAATAAGAAGATTGTTGAACAGGAACGTCAGGCCGCTCTTCGCCGCGAGGCGAAGGAAGCCAACGAAGCCTCGGAACTGGCCAAGCTGATTGCGCCGGTGGTGATCACCATCGCGCAGAAGGCTGGCGAGAACGATCAGCTGTTCGGTTCGGTCACCTCCGGCGACATCGCCGCGAAGCTGGAAGAACTGAAGTTCCACATCGACAAGAAGAAAATCGTGCTGCACGATCCGATCAAGCAGCTCGGGGAATACGACGTCACCATTAAGCTTCACCGCGAGGTGTCGGTCGATATCAAAGTCAACGTCGTCAAGGAAGACTAACTTCCGGTCGCGATGTTATCTTCGACGGCCCGCCTTGCGTACTCCGCAGGCGGGCCGTTCTGTTACTGGACCACTATCTGGAGAGGAATCGTATGGCTTACTTTGATCTAACCGGGCAGACCGCGATTGTCACCGGTGGCGCGAGCGGTATCGGGTTGGCGATTTCCCGCCGCCTGGCCACGGCCGGCGCCACGGTCGCCGTTGCCGACATGAATCTGGCCGCGGCCGAAGCCGCTGCCGCCACCATCGCCGGCGCTTTCGCCGTGCAGGTGGACGTTTCCGATTGGGCTTCGGTGGAGGCCGCCTGGGCCGCCGTCATCGCCAAGACCGGCCGCATTCACATTCTGGTGAACAACGCCGGCGTCGCCGGCAAGGCCGCCCCGCTGTGGGAGCAGGACTACGCCGATTGGACGAAGTGCATTCGCGTCAACATGGATGGCGTCTGGAACGGCTGCAAGGCCGCCGTCGGCCACATGCGCGAGCACAAGTACGGCCGGATTGTTTCGATCGCCTCGGTCGCGGGTAAAGACGGCAATCCGAACATGACCGCCTATTCGGCCACCAAGGCGGCCGTGATTGGTTTCACGAAGTCGCTCGGGAAAGAAGTCGCCACCGACGGCATCTGTGTGAACGCCGTGGCCCCGGCCGTGGTGCGCACTCCGATTCTGGATCAACTTACGCCGGAACAAGTGAAGTACATGACCGATAAGATTCCGATGCGCCGCACGGGCGAACCGGAAGAGATTGCCGCCGTTGTGCACTTCCTGGCCAGCCCCGATTGCAGCTTTGTCACCGCCCAAACCTACGACGCCTCCGGCGGCCGTAGCACTTACTAACCCAAAGGAATCATCATGTTACTTACTCCGGATCGCTACGCCGAATCGACCACCGAGGAACTGCTTACCGAGGCGTCACTTGGACGCATTGGCGTGGATCACGCCTGGGTGAAGGCGCTGCTGGCGCGCGATCCGGAGGAGACGGCCAGGGAACTGGTCGCCTTCTACATGGAGATGGATGAAGAGATCCGGATCGACCTGAGCGCCGAGATCTTCCACGTGCTTCGGGCCTTGCGTTCGACGGTTGCCATTCCGGTCTACATCGACCTGTTGCACGACGCCGGCGACGACGACCCGAGCGAGATCTACGAGGCGCTGGCGGAGCTGGGCGCGGCCGCCATTGAGCCGTTGCTGGAACTGCACGCGGCCGAAGAGGGGACCGAATCGCAAGTCAATCTGGAGTTCCTGCTGGCGGGTCTGCGCGTCGAAGACCCGCGGATTGAGGCGTTGCTGGAAGCGCGGTTGGCCGTCGATCCGGCCGACGCGGCGATCAACATCAGCCTGTATGGCAAGGCGTCGTTCAAGGAAAAGCTGGAGGCCGCCATCGGGACGCTCGACGCCACCTCGGAAGCCTACGAACACGAAAAGCACGAGATCGAGTTCGCCATCGACCAATTCGCGATCGAGACGATTCCCGATGCGCCGCCGCCGTTCGATGTCTACGAAGCGTTCCCGGAGGTCGCCCCGCCTGTGTTCGACGTGTTGGAGCCGGTGGAGATGCTGGCCTTTTTGGAACACCCCGACTCCGACACGCGCCGCCAGGCCGTCGAGAGCCTGGGCAATGAGCAGTTGGAGGAGGAGGACCTTGGCAAGATCGTCGTTCTGGCCGAGAGCGACCCGGAATTGAGCGTTCGTGCGCAGGCCTGGCAGTCGCTGGCCGCCGCGATCGAAGACCCCGCCATTCGCGCCAAGATCGAAGAGAAGTTCGCCGATACCGAAGCGCCCTCCGCCGAACGCGCCGGGGCCGCCTGCGCGCTGGCCGAGGGCGTCATTAGCGATGAGCTGGTGGCTGGGCTGAAAGAGTTCTACCTCGACCCGGCGACGCGAGCCATGGCGCTGAAGGCCATGTGGCACAGCCTGGACAAACGGTTTGCCGAGCACTTCCCGGCGCATTTGGAAGATGAAGACAAGGAAGTCCAGCGCCAGGCCATCTGGGGCGCGGGCTACCTGGGCATCGGCCACGCGGCCGGTGCGTTGGAGAAGCTGTTTGAAGATCCCGACGTGCGCGACCACGCGTTGTTTGCCTACGCGCTGAGCTGCCCCGGCGAAGTGAGCCGCGGTCGCGCCAAGAGCATGTACAAGAAGATCTTCGACCTGGCCGGCGGCCTGAGCGCCGAAGAGGTGGAGATCGTCGAATCGGCGATCGATCAGCGGCTTTCCATGCACGGGCTCGACCCGGTGTTCCACCCCCATCACCACTAAAAAACCGGCGGGAGGGGTGAAACATATACAATGGCGGGAGCGTCCTTTCAGACGCGGAGTTTAATGTGCCAGCTGTACGTGTCGCCTATTTCGCCGATTCCTTCCACGAAGTGAATGGCATGGCGCGCACAAGCCGTGAATTAGACGGCTTTGCGCGCCGTACAGGCATGCCGTTTTTGTGTGTGCGTGTGGGCGATGTTACTAAGTACAGCGCCGAAGGTTCGACGGCAATTCTGGAGTTGCGCCGCGCATCGGCGTCGATTCCGGTTGATAAAGACCTGTCGTTCGACCCGTTGCTGGGCCGCCATCTGCTGCGCGTCCGCAATGCGTTGCGGAAGTTCAAGCCGGATGTGATCCATGTAACAGGGCCGGGCGATATCGGCTTGATGGGCGTCTATTTCGCCTATCATTACAATATTCCGCTGGTAGCCAGCTGGCACAACAATCTGCACGAGTTGGCCGCGCACCGGCTGCATATCATTCTGGAACATCCGCTATTTAGTTTTCTGCCGAAGGCCTATGCGGATTTCGTAACGCTTCTTACGGAGCGCGGGGCCCTGGAAGGCGTGTCGCTGTTTTATAAGTTGGCCTCGGCATTGTTTGCGCCGAATCCGGATCTGGTCCAGATGCTGGGCGAGCGCACGGGTAAGCCGGTGCATCTGATGCCACGGGGCGTCGATACGGAGTTGTTCAGCCCCTCCAAGCGGTTCCGGCAGGATGGGGCGTTCACGCTGGGCTTCGCCGGACGGCTGCAGCCGGAGAAGAATGTCCGGCTCCTCGTGGATCTGCAAAAGCAGTTGCCGCCGGGCAATCACCGGTTCCTGATCGTGGGCGACGGGTTCGAGCGAACCTATCTCTCCCGCCGGCTGCGGCGGGCGGAGTTTACGGGCTTCCTGGATGGGGAACCGTTGGCGGAGGCTTACGCCAGTATGGACCTGTTCGTCTATCCATCTTGCACCGATACCTACGGGACGGCGGTGCAGGAGGCGCTGGCGTGCGGCGTTCCAGCGGTGGTGCGGGACCAGGGCGGGCCGCGGTATCTGATCGAGTCGGGGGTGAATGGGTTGGTGGCCCGGTCGGATGCTCACTTCATTCGGAGTGTGGTCCAATTGATGGAAGATCCGACCCGGCTTCCCGGGCTGCGCCGCGAGGCGCGCGAGTCGGCCTGCCGCACCAGTTGGGACTCCATCTGCGCGGCGGTCTGGGAAATCTATGATCGTGTTCCGCGCCATGAATTCGCGCCAGCTTCCGCTCTGTTGCACTAATTCAGGCCCTGTTTGGGTACGATAGGACTCAACGCGTTTTCATGGCTTCCTCCACACAACCTCAAGGGCTGCTTCGACAGATCGGCCTGCTGAGCGCTACGGCGCTCGTGTTTTCCAACATGATCGGAACCGGGATCTTCACGACCACCGGGTTCCTGGCCGGCGACCTGGGTGATCCGTTACTGGTGATCGCCATCTGGGGTGTGGGCGCGCTGATCGCGCTGGCGGGGGCGCTGTGTTACTCCGAATTGGGTATCAATTTTCCCAGCTCCGGCGGCGAATATGTCTACCTCACCGAAGCCTATGGGCCTACGTGGGGCTTCATGGATGGTTGGGTATCGTTCTTTGCAGGGTTTTCGGCGGCAATTGCCCTGCCTGCCCTCGCGTTTTCGGAATATTTGAGTTACGTCTTTCCGGCGCTTAGATCCACGAACACGATGGCATTTGGGCCATTTGAAATTGGCCCGGCGCAGCTAGCGGCGAGCGGCTTGATTGCGGTATTCACGGTGATCAATTACTTCGGGATCCAGTTTGTGAGTAGCGTGCAAAATGTGTTGTCGGCGCTAAAGCTCGCCGTTTTGGCTGGCTTTCTTGTCCTGGGGTTTGCGATCGGTAACGGCGACTGGGCGAACTTTTCGAAGCACGCCGTGCGGACATCGACGGCTCCGATTTGGGAACAGTTCGCCACCAGTTTGATCTTCATCTATGTTGCGTACTCGGGTTGGAATGCGGCGACCTACGTCGCGGAGGAGCTTCGGCAGCCGGAAAAGACCCTGCCCAGAGCGCTGACGCTTGGCACCATATTTGTGGCGGTCCTGTACGCCTTATTGAACATTCTCTACATTTACGCGACTCCGCTTGAGCAGATGAAAGGCGTCGTGCGAATTGGGTCGCAGTCCTCGGAACGGCTGTTTGGAGCTGATATCGCCTCCCTGTTTAGCGTGCTTATGGCGGCCGGTTTGCTGGCGTCCGTGAACGCTATGGTGACCACGGGCCCTCGCGTCTACTATGCGATGGCGAAAAATCGCGCGTTCTTCCCCGCAGCCGCGAAAATCCACTCGAAGTGGCGGACCCCAGTGTTCTCCATTACGATTCAAGGTGTCTGCGCGATATTTATGTGTCTGACGCCCTTTCGCGACCTTATGTTCTACGTGGGGTTCCTCTTAAACGCGTTCGCTGCGCTATCTGTCGCGTCCTTGTTCGTTTTCCGGAAGCGGCCGGGGTGGCGGAAACTGTCCACAGTGAGTTTCGCCTGGCCTCTGCTGCCGGTATTCTTTCTGATCATGGGCGCGTGGGTCGCGGTCTCCGGGCTGCTGTTGCGGCCCTTGGTGTCGGTGACGGGGTTGGCTACCGTGGCTCTTGGCGCTTTGGTCTATAAGCTGTTCCTGGCGCCGAAGCCGTCCGCTGAGATCGCTGGTAAGGCGTAAGCCCGAGAGACTTTCGTCGTCCGTTGCTGCTACCCTCGGACCATGTTGGCGAGAATTGCGATCTTTGCGATATTGGCCGGATGCGCGGCGCCGTTGCCGGCGGTGGACTTTTCCGGGTCCTGGGTTCTGGCCTTGGGGAAGAGCGAGTTTGGACGGGCGAATCCTCCGCAGGCGCTGTCGATGGTGGTGCGGCAGAGTGAAAAGCAGTTGGCTGTGGAGTCGACGCTGGTCGATGGACGTGGCGCGACGACCAGCAGTTATACCCTCGATCTGACGGGCAAGGAAGCCGAAAACGTCATGCGCGGGAATAAGGTGTCGTCCGTGTCGACGTGGCGCGGGCCGATGCTGCATGTGAAGGCAAAAGCTTCGGTGCAGGGAGCCGAGGTGAAGACCGTCGACCAGTGGCAGTTGGAGGACGGCGGGCGGGTGCTGACGGTCTACCGGACGGCCACAACGCCGAATGGAGAGATCGAGCAGCGCTACGTTTACGAAAAGACCTTAGCGAAGCCCTAAGGTGTATACCCTTCGGGGATAGTGTCTATGCTCGATTCGTCCGGGCGGGGAAGCATGTTTGAATGAGGTTGCGGATCCTCTATGAAGCGCAACTTATTTCCATTGTTAGGCATTGCGGTTGTCGTGGCTATCGCGGCAACCGGCGTGTTCTACGGTCTTTTTGTCGGCAAGATCAGCGGCGCGGCACCGGCGTCGGGCCAGAATACCGCGGGTGTCGTGGTCGCATCTCGCGCGGTGGAGCGGGGCAACGTGCTGACAGCAGCCGATGTGCGTCTGGTGCCGGCGACTGAGCCTCGACCGGAGGGAGCGTTTGGGAGTGTGGAAGAGGTTCTGGGGCGGACGGTCACCAAGGCCTATGCAGCCAACGACGCCTTGACGGCAACCGGGTTGGCCGCTACCAAGGGAACTGGTGGTCTGGTGATTCCGAAGGGAATGCGGGCCATTTCGATTCGCGTGGGGGATTCGACGGGGCTGGTGCCCTACCTGCGCGCGGGAAACCGGATTGATGTCCAGTCCATTCAGATGCAGGGCAGCGGCGAAGCCGTTGTGCGGACAATGTTGTCGAATGTCGAGGTTCTGAACGTTCATGCCGACCTGAGTCCGCAGCCGGCGACGGCGACGGTGGTGAACCTATTGGTTCCGGCTCGCGACGTGGAGCGAGTGGCCTTGGCGGATTCGGCTACGAAGATGCGGATCGTCATGCGCAATGCCGAGGACGAAGAACTTCTGCCGGTGACGCCGGCTAAAGCGGTTCCGGGGAAACCGGGCGCCGCGGTTGCCAGCGCCGTGGGCCCGCAGGTGACTTTTCAAGTGCGCATGGCGGCCGCCGCCGCGGAAACCATTCGTGAGATGACGACGCGCGCTGGCATGGTCACCAATGGGGCTGTGCGAATTGGCGTGTTGCCGGCCGGCTGGACGGCCGACGATCTGGAACGGAATAAATCGTTTCGTGTCCTGACGACGGAGAACGTGAATTCGTCGCAGTGGCAGGAAGTTTCCTTGCAGGCCGGAGGGGCGGAGGCGAAGGGTGAGTACGATCTTCGTTTGCGGTTGACGCCTCGCGGGGCTGGGAACGGCAGTCTGAATCTGCGGGTGCGTCCTGAGTTGACGTTGCCCCAGCGTGGCGGATTGAGCAGCCGGCGCTTTTCGGCTGATCTGCGCGTGCCGGACGGACAATCGGTTCTGGTAGCCGGTTTTGAACGGGACGCCGCGGCGCCAGCGCTGATTGAAAAACTGTTCCGCTCGCCGGCCGCTTCGCCGGCTGGGAGCGAGTTGTTGATGGTCGTTACGCCGCGCGCGGCGGCGAAGTAGGAATAGGCGGCAGGCGTGGCGGCAGCGATCGCAATTCTCTTCTTCATCACGACGTTTCTGGCGGCGGCGACCGCTGTCCTCATTGCCGCATTCATCCAGAGCCGTCTGCGCGCCCGGCAGGAGGCGCATCCGGAAATGAACGCGGTTTCCGCGGAGGACTCCGGAGATTCGGTGCTGCTCAGCGAAACCTCGCACAGTTCGATCAGCCTGCTGGAAATCGTGCTGAAGCGGTTGAACGTGATCGAACACTTGCGTCGTGTTCTGGACGATGCCGGGCTGCGTTGGTCCGTTGGCCGTGTCGCCGCTACCATGCTGCTTCTCGGCGCGATTGGAGCGGCTCTGGTGATGGATGTCCGTTGGCTGCCGCCTGGCTCATCTCTGGCTGCGTTCGCCGCCGGAGTGGCTGTTCCCTACCTGTACATCGCCAAACTGCGCCAGAAGCGAATGGATCAGTACGAGTCGCAGTTCCCGGATGCGTTGGAAAGCCTGGCGCGCGCGATGCGAGCCGGCCACCCGCTACAAAGCGCGATCGAATCACTGGCCAGCGAAATGGCTGCGCCGCTCGGCCCGGAATTCCGGCGCATTCGCGATGAGCGCCGTTTGGGAATGCCCTGGAAAGTGACACTCGAAAAGTTCTCTGAACGCGTGCCGATATTGGAGGTTCGTCTGTTCGTGGCCGCGGCGCTGGTCAGCACCCGCTCCGGTGGGCGCTTCACGGAAGTGCTCGAAAACCTGGCGGAAACCGTACGCGAAGGCGTGGCGCTGCGCGGCGAAATTCGGGCCGTGTCCGCCCACGGCCGGATGACGGGTGGCGTGCTGACCATCCTCCCGTTCGGCATCGCCGGCATGCTGTACCTGACCAGCCCGGACTATTTGTTAGTTCTGGTGGACCATCCGTTCGGACCCACAATGATTGGTGCCGCGATCGCCTTCGTTGTTGCCGGGCATTTTGTGATTCAGCGCATTGTGAAGATCCGAGTCTGAGAACCCAATGAATGAATTCGCCATATTGATCGGGTTCTTCCTCGCCGTCGTGGGCTGCATCACCGGTTTGGGGTATGTCCTTATGAACCGCGGAGGCGGAACCGCGGCGATCGACACGCCGCCGGCCTCCTTCAAAGAGACGCTGAAGAACTTCGGCGCGCTGGTGCCCAAGCGCTCGCAGCATGTCGACCACTACAGACAGTTGCTCAGTAACGCCGGCTATCGCCACCCCGACGCGCTCACTACTTTCTTCGGTATCAAGGCCGCCAGCATTCTGGGCTTTGCCTGCGTACTGGCCCTGGTATCGCTCATAGCCGCCGGGGACTCTACCGGTGTCGTCATGGCCGTTATGGCCGGCGCCGGCATCGGCCACTTGTTGCCGGACCGGATCCTCCGGGCCACCCACACGCGGCGGGATAATTATCTTCGCAGTTCGCTCCCGGTTGCGCTGGAACTCATGATTCTGGGCCTGGAAGCAGGGCAAGGGCTGGATTCTGTGATCGCCGAAACCGCCCGGGAACTCGACGCCACTCACCCGGAACTGGCCGAAGAGTTCAACCTCGTCCTGATGGAGATCCTCGCCAGCCGGAGCCGCCAGGAAGCCCTTCGCGGCTTGGCGGAGCGGAACTCGGAGCAAGAGGTGAAGCGCATCGCCCAGGTGCTGATCGATGGGGACCGCTTCGGAACCGGTCTCGCCAGCGCGCTACGCAATCAGCTCCGCTTTCTCCGCACGCGCATGCGGCAGTCGGCGCAGGAGCAAGCGCGAAAGGTGAGCGTTAAGCTCGTCTTCCCCATCTTCTTCCTCATCTTCCCGGCCATCCTGCTGGTCACGCTCGGTCCGGCCGTCATCCTCGTCTTCAACGCGCTGGCGAAGATGTTGGCGATCTAGATAAACTTCTCCACGCGCGACACCACTTCGTCGCCGATCGCCAGCGAGGCCGTCGCCCCTGGGCTCGGCGCGTTCAGCAGATGTAGCGCCCGCCGCCGGTCAGCGAACAGAAAGTCCTGCACCAGATCGCCGTTCGGCAGCATGGACTGCGCCCGTACGCCCGCCCCGCCCGGCGAAATGTCGTCCACCCGAATGTCCGGCACCAGCCGCTGCAACGACTCGCAGAATAACTGTTTGCTGAACGACCGCTTCACCTCATACCAGCTCACTGCCGGATATCGCTGCAGGAACTTCCACAGTCCGGGGAACGATAGCGCATCCCACAAATCCGCCGCCACAAAGTCGCGTTTGGTGTACCCCTCGCGCGCGAACGCCAATACTGCATTCGGCCCCGCCTCCACGCCCCCGTGGATCAGCCGCGTAAAGTGCACACCCAGGAACGGGAATGACGGATCGGGTACCGGGTAGATCAGGTGGCGAACCAGCTCCTGCCGCTCCTTCCGGATCAGATAATACTCGCCGCGGAACGGCACGATTCGCATCTCCCGCTCAACGCCGCCCATCTCCGCCACGCGGTCGCAGTGCAGCCCCGCGCAGTTCACGATGAAATCCACTTCACACGCCTCGGCATCCGTCGACACCAGCCACCCGCCGTCCGTCTCCCGTAGCCCCGTTACGCCAGAGGAAACCCGCACCTCGCCGCCCTGTTCTTCAATCTTCCGCACCAGCGCCGCGCACACCCCGGCGTAGTCCACAATCCCTTCCTCCGGCACGCGCAGCGCGCGCACCCCGCCCACGTGCGGTTCAATCTCCAGCATCCCCGCCCGGTCCAGCACCCGCAATCCCGCCAGCCCGTTCGCCGTCCCGCGCTCAAACAGGTCCATCATCCGCGGCACTTCTTCCTCACTCGCCGCCACCACCAGCTTCCCGCAGATCTCGTGTTTCACGCCGTTTTCGACGCAAAATCGCACCATTTGCCGGATACCCTCCACCGCCAGCCGCGCCTTGTTCGACCCCGGCTTGTAATACAGCCCCGCGTGCAGCACGCCGCTATTGTGGCCCGTCTGGTGCCGCCCCACGCCGCTCTCTTTTTCAAACACGATCACGCGCCGCCCGGGCATCCGCTGCCCAAACCGGTACGCCGTCGCCAAGCCAATGATTCCGCCGCCAATGATTCCGATTGTTTTCACGAACCTACTAGCGTACCGCCAAGCTCACTGTCCGCGGGCTCGTCACCCCGCCCGCCTCAATCGAAACCGGCACGATACCGGCTCCCAGATCCTCCGGCACTCGTACGTTCAACTGCACCAGTCCCGCCACCAACCCCGGCGCCGCCCCCGCATACAGCACTGTACAAACCCGTTCGCCAATCCGCACCGTCACCAGCGAGGCCACCTGCGCATACGGCGCCCCGGCCAATTCGCCGTCCACCATCGCCGGCCGCATCCCGCCCAATCCCGTCGCATACAACACGACAATCGACCCGCGTGCGGCCGCGTTCGCCTCCGTATTAACCGACCCATCCTCGTTCAAAAACGCCCCGCCCCCGCGTCCCGCCGCGTTCGCCGTAAAGAACGCCGGCGCCGTCCCCGCCACGTTCAGCGTCAACGAATTCGTCAGCCGCCCCCGATACTCCAACTGCACCCGCACCACCGCCTTCCCCGCCACATTGAACGGCA
>CAMATG010000116.1 GCA_945860645.1 Candidatus Sulfopaludibacter sp. SbA3
ACTGTGTTGCGGCCCCAGATAGTTGCCCCCGTACGTCCCCGCCCCGCCCAGGTGCGGCGGCGACGGCGGCCCCAACACCACAAACGACGGCAGGTTCTCGTTCAACGACCCCAACCCGTAATGCACCCACGACCCCACCGATGGATAATACCCCTGGAAAATATGGCGTCCCGTGTGAAACTGCAACTGCGCCGCATGGTCGTTGTCGGTGGTCCACACCGATCGCACCACCGCCAGTTCATCGGCCACGCCCGCCACATGCGGCCACCAGTCGCTGATCTCCAACCCGCTCTGCCCGCGCTTCTGAAATCCCACCTGTAACGGCAGCACCGTCGTCATCAGCTTCCGCTCGGACGCCGTAAACTCCACCACATTCTGCTTCGTAAACGGCGCGTCCAGCACCCCCCGGTGCGGCGTCTCGGCAATGGTCTTCCCGGCCCACTTATTCAACTCCGGCTTCGGGTCAAATGACTCTAAGTGACTCAGCCCGCCTTCTAAGAAAATCCAGATAACATGCTTGGCCTTTGCCTTATGATGCAAGCCCCCCGGCACACCCTGTGCCGACAGCGCCATCCCCGTCACGCCCATTCCTAAATTAGCCAGTAAGGTTCGTCGTTTCATCGCAGCGTCACAAACTCATTTCTATTAAATAACGCGTGGATCAATAGCGCCCGCCGCCCCTCGCCCGCCCCCAAATACGAGTCACTCAACGTCCGTTCCGCCGCCGTCACCGGCCGCGATAGCACCCGCAGAAACGCATCCCCCACAAAGTCCCGCGCCCCAGCCAACTGCTCCGCCACCACCCGCGCATGCTCCAGCGTCAGCTTGCTGTTGGCCAGCGCCAGCGCCTGCTGCGGCACAATGCTCTCCGTCCGCGCAAAACACGCCGTCGGGTCCGCCCCGTCAAACACCTTCAAAAACGTCAACTGCGCATCCGGCGTCAGCCGGAAGTACAAACTCCGCCGCGGCACATCGGCTTGGGACTCCTCGTTCAACTCCGGCCCGCCCATCTTCCCGTCCAGTGTCCCGGCCACCGCCAGCACCGAATCCCGAATCGCCTCGGCCTCCAACCGCCGCGCGTTCATCCCTCCGTACCAACGGTTGTCCCCACCGCCCGCCGACTGCATTTTATATGCCGCGCTCGTCACCAACAACCGGTGCAGCTTCTTCATATCCCAGCCCGACTCCATGAATTCCGCCGCCAGCCAGTCCAGCAGCAAAGGATGCGTCGGCCGCTTCCCATTCCGCCCGAAATCGATCACCGACGGCACCAGCGCCGCGCCAAAATGCCGCAGCCAAACGTGGTTCACCGCCACGCGCGCGGTCAACGGATTCTCCCGCGCCGTCATCCATTCGGCCAGCGCCGTCCGCCGCCCAGTCGATGTCGCCGGATACTGCGGGCCCAATGGCGAGTACCCCTCCTTCGGCCCATCCAGCGCCCCCACGGCCTGCTCCAGCGCCCGCCGGGCCGCGGTCACCTTGCCCTCGTCCAGCTTCTCCGCCCGCAACGCCTCAGCCAGCCGCTGCTGCGCCCGAAAGACGTTCTCTTCGGCCAATAGAGCCCCGGCCCGCCGCTCCGCCGTTCGCGCCGCCACGCCCAACGCCTCGGCGTCAGCCGCTTTCCCCACCCGCGCATTCTCGGCCAAAACCCGCGATTCCAACGCCGCCAAACCCGCCCGCGCCGCCGGCAGCTCTTTCTCGCCAACCGCCAACCGCGCCTCGGCCTCGGCAATCACCACGGCCGGCTCCGGCGGCGGCATCTGGTCAATCCAAGCCGCAAGCAGCCCCATCTCCGCCGCCGTCAACAAAGGCCCATTCAGCGGCATCCGCGGCGAAAGGTCACCTCGCAAAATCCGCACCAAAACACTCTCGGCGCTCTTCCCCGCCACCACCGCCGCCCCATGCTTCTTCCCGCCAGCCAACACCGTCTTCGCCGTCGCCACGTTGAAACCGCTCTTCAAATTCCGAGCCAAATGGCAGCCGCCGCACCGAGCCTCCAACAACGGCTTCACCTCCCCCTCAAACGTCACCACCGGCCCCGCCGGCCGCTCCCATTTCGGAGCCGTCCGCGCGGCCGCCATCCGCTCCCGGGCGACCGCCAATTCCCCCTCAATCGAAACAATCCGCGCCCGCGCCGCCGCCACCAGGTCCGCCTGCGCCGTCGGCCGCATATCCGGATAAAACGACGTCACCGGCAACTCCACCACACGGGCCTCCCGCGCGGCCAAACCCAGCGCCGGCGGCGTCGACGGCGTCAACGGCCGCGCCTTGTCCGGCGCCCGCTCGTCGCCGCGTTGGAATAGATAGGTCTCCCCAAAAATCGCCGGGTTGATAAACGTGCCCGCCGCGTTCTGCACGTCGCCCCGCGGTGCGGCGTCGTAGATCCGCGCGAGGCCGGCCTTCTTCGTATCCACCTCACCCGCCACCCGGTCCAACCGCACGTCGTGCGGCTCAAAATAGGCCCGGAACCTGTAGTAATCTTCCTGCGCCAGCGGGTCATACTTGTGGTCGTGGCACCGCGCGCACTTCAGCGTCAACCCCAGCAGCCCGGCCGTCGTCCCCTCAATCGTGTCCTGCAGCCAGACGTTCCGGTTAAAAAGGAACCAATTACGAACCAGAAACCCCGTCGCCCGCAGCGCGCTCTCATCCCCCGGCGCGATCTCATCGGCCGCCAGCATCTCCCGCACCATCCGGTCGTAGCCCTTGTTCCCGTTCAACGATTCAATAATCCAGTCCCGCCACTTCCAGATATGCGGCTGCGAATTCCGAATCTCCGCGCCCGACCCATACCAGTCCGAGTACCGCCAAATGTCCATCCAATGCCGCCCCCAGCGCTCCCCGTATTGGGGACTGGCCAGCAGCGAATCGACGACCCTCTCATACGCCCCCGGCGCCTTATCGGCCACAAACGCCCGCACGGCCTCCGGCCCCGGCGGCAACCCGGTCAGGTCCAGGTAGACGCGCCGCAACAGCGTGTACCGATCAGCTGTGCCAACCGCGGCAACCCCGTTCCGCTTCCGCTCGGCCTCCAGAAACGCGTCCACCGGATGCCCGCCGCCCGGCACCGCCGGCCGCCGGACAGGCTGGAACGCCCAGTGCGGTGCCACCGTCACCGGCGCGGTAAACGGCGCGCCTTTCTCAATCCAGGCGGCAATAGTAGCCAACTCCGCCTCGCTCAACCGCGCCCCGCCCAACGGCATCGCCGGCTCCCGCTTGTGCGCCGCAAACTGATATAGCAGGCTCTTGTCGACATCGCCGGCCACCAGCGCCGCCCCGCGTCCGCCCCCACGCAGCGCCGCCTCCCGCGTGGTCAAGTCCAGCCCGCCCTGCCGCGTCTTGGCGTTATGACACCCCGCGCACCGCGTCTCCAGGAGCTTCACCGCGTCCTGCGCCGCGACGACAAACAGACTCGCCAGTACCACCGCGCGTAGCATGGATGTTATTGTATGCCGGAAGGAAGACTACCATGACAGACCCGCACGCTCAGGACCGCGAACACCTCATCCAGATCCTCCGCGAAGTGGAGGCCAGCATCAACGCTCAGAGCCTAGACGGCATGGTCCAACAGATGGACCCCAACGCCACCGTCGTCTGGGCCAACGGCGAAGTCTCTCGCGGCCCGGCGGAGATCTTCGCCTACTACGACCGGATGATGAAGGGCAAGGACCGGATCCTCAAAAGCTACACCACCAAGGCCACCTTGAGCGGCCCGGCCCGCTTCCTGGCCGATGGCACCGTAGCCATTGCCGATGGCTCCATGGAGGACGAGTTCACCCCGACCTTCCGCGGGCCATTCAAGCTCCAGTCCCGGTGGTCCACCACCATCGCTAAAATCGACGGGCAATGGAAAGTGGTGGGGCTACACCTGTCGGCCAATGTCTTCAACAACGTCCTGCTCGATGAAGCCAAGCGCGCCCTGATGATGGTGGGCGGCGGCGGCCTGGCCGTGGGGGTACTTCTGGGATGGCTGCTCGGACGTTTGCTCTCCTAGCCCTCTCTGTCGCCGCCCTATTCGCGGATGGCATCACGACGGACGGCGTGTTGCGATTGGCGAACCGGGAGCGGGCGCGGGCCGGTGTACCGGCGCTGCGCCATTCGGTCCCGCTGGCCCGGGCGGCGCAGGCCAAGGCAGACGATATGGCCCGTCGCGGCTACTTCAGTCACAATACTCCGGACGGCCGCACGCCGTGGGACTTCATCCGCGCCGAGGGCTACCGCTATGCCAGCGTGGCCGAGAACTTGGCCGCCGGGCAGAGGACCATCGAGACCCTGGAGCGCGGCTGGCTGGGAAGCCCGCCGCATCGTGCCAACATACGAAACCGGGCCTTTTCGGAGACCGGCGTTGGTGTCGCCAGCGGCCCCGATGGCCCGGTTATCGTGCAGTTATTCGCCGCGCCGGCCCGTTAGCCGACGAAGTGCCAGCCCTTGCGGAAGACCGGCTTCAGCAGCTCGTTGGCTTCCTTGTTGTTGGTGAAGCGGCTGGCGGCGTTGTCCCATTCCAGCTTGCCGTCCACCTTCATGGCGATCACGCCCAGCAGCATCCACTGGACGAAGGGCCCGGCGACGGAGAAGTTGGAGCAGGCCGGGTCGCCGCCCTTGCAGGCGCGGAGCCAGTCGCGGTAGTGGCCGGGGGAGCGGGTGAGCAGCTGCGCCGGGAGCTTGTAGTCCTTCATCCGCGCGTCGGGCAGGACGCGGGTGCGCTCGCCGTAGCAGCCGGTGGTGACCATACCTTTGTCGCCGATGAAGAGGCTGCCGTTGTTGTCCTTGTCGCCGATCAGTTCGCCGGCCGGGACTCCCTCGAACTTGGGCATGGATTTGAGGCTGTCGTACCAGAAGACCTTCACGGGCGGCAGCGGGCCGCGGGCCGGGAAGTCGAAGCGGATGACGGTCTGGTTGGGGAAGGTATGCTTGCCGACGCCTTCCTTCTTGATGCACTCGACGGAGGTGGGGCCGGTGAGCGAGAGGCGCATGGCCATGTTGGGCGTGCCCATGATGTGGCAGGCCATGTCGCCGATGGCGCCGCAGCCGTATTCGGGGAAGGCGCGCCAGCTGCGCGGGGCGATGGCCGGGCTGTACGGACGGTCCGGGGAGGCGCCGAGCCAGGCGTTCCAATCCAGGTGTGCCGGGACGGCTTCGGTCTTGGGTTCCACGCCGGTGCCCTGCGGCCAGTAGGTGCCGGGCCGGTCGGTCCAGGCGTGGACTTCGGTGACGTTGCCGATCTCACCGCTCCAGATGATCTCAGCGCACTCGCGGGCGCCGGCGTTGGAGTAACCCTGGTTGCCCATCTGCGTGGCCACGCCGTATTTGGCGGCGCCGGCGGTGAGCTGCTGGGCCTCCCAAACGGTGCGGGTGAGCGGCTTCTGACAGTAGACGTGCTTGCCGCGCGCCATGGCCCACATGGAGGCGGTGGCGTGCATGTGATCGGGGCAGGAGACGAGGACGGCGTCGATGTCCTTGTGCTTGTCGAGCATCACCCGGAAGTCCTTGTACTTCGGGGCGTTGGGGAACTGTTTGAAGGCACGTTCGGCGCGCTTGTCATCGGGGTCGCAGAGGGCGACGATGTTTTCTCCGGCGCAGCCGTTCAGGTCCGTGAAGCCTTTGCCACCGGAGCCGATGGCGGCGATGTTGAGCTTTTCCGAGGGCGATTTATAGCCGAGGGACTTGAGCGTGGGGGCGGCGTTGACCGCGCTGGCGGCGAGCGAGCCGTAGAAGAAATGGCGACGGGAGATGGACATGGGGGTGCAGGGTTAGTTTACCAGCCCAGGCGCTTGTTGAGCCTGACGGCGCGGCGGCGGGCGGGCATCAGGGATGCCAGGCGGCAATCGAGCCGGCGCACGGCGCATGCTGAGCGGGGTGGACTTTGGGGTGCGGGGCGGCGCTACCAGCCCAGGAGCTCGCGGAGCCGGGCGGCATAGCGGCGGCTGAGTTCCAGGGTCTCGCCGGTTGTCAGGCGGACGGAGCCGCTGGAGCGGGTATCGGGGTCGATCTCGGCGACCTTGGCGAGGTTGACGATGGCGCTCTTGTGGACGCGGACGAACTGGTCGGGGTCGAGACGGGCTTCGAGGTCGCGGAGGGTGGCGTTCAATAGATATCGGCCTTCGACGGTGATGGCGAAGACGAGTTCATCTTCGGCGATTACGTGGGAGATGGTTTCGATGGGGAGGACGTGGAGGCGCTGTTGGTGCTTGCCGACGAGGCGCTTCAGGGGCGGACGGGAGGCGAGGAGGGCGTCGACATTCGACTGGCGCTCGCGGAGGCGGGCGACGGCGCGGGCGAGGGGTTCGGGCTCGACGGGCTTGAGGAGATAGTCGAGGGCGTTGGCGGCGAAGGCTTGCAGGGCGACCTGGTCATCGGCGGTGACGAAGACGACGTGGGGGCGGGCGGGCAGGTTCTCGAGGACCTCGAAGCCGTCCATGCCGGGCATCTGAATGTCGAGGAAGAGGGCGTCGGGACGGAGGGTCTGGACTTGCTCGATGGCCTCGAGGCCGTTGGCCGCTTCGCCCGCAATGGTCAGGCCCTCGAAGGCTGTTAGCAGCCGGGCGAGGCGTTCGCGGGCGCGGCGTTCATCGTCGACGATCAGGACTCGCATGGGAGGCTCCATTCGAGGGTAACGCTTGTGCCTGCTCGGGTTCCAGATATGGTGAAGCGGCCGTTGGGGAGGGCTTCGACGCGTTGGCGGACGTTGGAGAGGCCGACGCCTTTTGCGGGTTGGTTGGGGGTGAAGCCGGGGCCGGTGTCCGTTACGGTGACCAGGATCCGATCCGCGGCTGGCATCGCGACGGTGATGGCGATGGCGCCGCCATTTAGTTGGGGGGCGATGCCGTGTTTGACGGCGTTTTCGACGAGCGGCTGGATGAGCATGGGTGGGACAAGGAGGGCCCCGAGTTCGGCTGGGCAGTCGAGGGTGTAGGTGAGGCGGTCCTCGAAGCGGAGGCGCTCGATGTCGAGATAGGAGGTGAGGAAGCGGACCTCGTCGGCGAGGGGGACTGTGGGCTGGCGGGTGGAGTCGAGGGCGTAGCGGAAAATGCGGGCGAGGTTGAGGACGGCTTGTTCGGTGAGGGGAGAGTCCTTGACCATGTCGGCGAGGGAGTTGAGGGAGTTGAAGAGGAAGTGGGGGTTGATCTGGGCGCGGAGGGCGCGGAGTTCGGCTTCGGCGGCGAGTTGGCGTTCGGCGCGGGCGTCGAAGCCTTCGAGGGCGGCGGCGAGGTGAGCGGCGACGCCGTCGATGAAGGTTGCGTCCTGGGACTGGTAGGGGCGGCCGCGGCGGCGGGGGCCGAGGGAGAGGACGCCGCGGTTGGGGAGGGGGGCGATGGCCGCGGCGGCGGGGTCCGGGGTGGGGCCGAAGCGGACCCATTCGGCGTGGAGGGCGGGGGCGAGGGTTTGGGTGACGTGGGCGATGGCGGCTTGGGTGGTGGCGCATTTGGCGATGCCGCCGGAGATGTCGGCGAGGGTTTGGCGGTAGTCGGGCCGGCGGAAGACGAGGCGGTCGAGGGCGGTATCGATGGGGCCGACGGCGAGAAAGAAGGCGTAGACGGCGACGAGGCCGAAAACGGCGAAGGCCGCCCCCAGGGAGGGGGCGGCGAGGAGGGCCAGCAGCAGGAGTGCGCCGAGGACGGCGCCGCGCTTTATGAGGAGGTCGAAGAAGGTGGCGCGGGTTTGGAAGTAGATGAGGCCGGCGATGCTGGGGAGCATGGCGAGTTGGGGCAGGAGCTGGTTGGGGTAGGTCCAGACGGTGATGTCGACCAGGAGGAGCGGGAGGAAGGCGGTGGCGAGGGTGCGGATGTCCCAGGCAGTGGCGGGGATGGTGAGCGGTTCCGTTTGGCGGGAGGGCGTGAGGTGGAGGGAGGTTGGCGGGTTGGGTGCGCCGTCCCACCAGCGGGGGCTGACGTTTTCGGACTTGGGCAGGTTGCGGAAAAGGGCTCCGAGCACTGTAATGAAGATGGCGGCGGCGGTAAGGGGGAAGACGCCTTCGCCGCTGGTGAGGATGGTGCGGTGGTCCCGGATGAAGGGGATGGCGAGGAATCCGTAGGAGAAGATGACCGGGAGGTGGGCGGTGTATTTGGCTTCGCCGACCGATTCAAGGAGCGAGGCGGCGCAGGCGGAGAAGTAATGAACGCAGAGCATGCCGGCGGCGATTTGGAGGTAGAAGGCCGGGAGCGCCCAGGCGGGGCCGAGGGCGGCGAGGGAGTAGAACGCCGTTAGCGTGAGCAGGATGAGCAAGAGGAGGATGGCGCGGCCGCGGAGACGGACGCGAGTGGCGAAGGCCGCGGCCATGGTGAGGGAGGCGAGGGCGAAGGCGGCGTTGGCGATTGTTGTTGCGGCTGGCATGAGTCCATCGTGCGGCTAAGCGGACGGCCGCACGATGAAAACCATGGTAAGCGGTGCGGATGGGGCGGTGAGCGGTGCGGGTTATCCGACGAAGTGCCAGCCTTTGCGGAACTTGGGCTTGAGCCACTCGTTGGCCTCGGCGTTGTTGGTGAAGCGGCCGGCGGCGTTGTCCCAGTCGAGCTTGCCTTCGTAGCGCATGGCGATGGAGCCGAGCAGCATCCATTGGACGAAGGGGCCGGCGACGGAGAAGTTCGAACAGGCCGGATCGCCGCCCTTGCAGGCGCGGAGCCAGTCGCGGTAGTGGCCCGGGGAGCGGGTCAGCAGTTGGGCGGGGAGCTTGTAGTCCTTCATGCGGGCGTCGGGGAGGAGGCGGGTGCGCTCGCCGTAGCAGCCGGTGGTGACCATGCCTTTATCGCCGATGAAGAGGCTGCCGTTGTTGTCCTTGTCGCCGATCAGTTCGCCGGCGGGGATGCCGTCGAATTTCAGGAACTCCTTCAGGCTGTCGTGCCAGAAGACCTTGACGGGCGGGAGCGGACCGCGGGCCGGGAAGTCGAAACGGATGACGGTGCGATGGGGGAAGGTGTGTTTGCCGACGCCTTCCTTCTTGATGCATTCGACGCTGGTGGGGCCGGAGAGGGAGAGGCGGAGGGCCATGTTGGGCGTGCCCATGATGTGGCAGGCCATGTCGCCGATGGCGCCGCAGCCGTATTCGGGGTAGGCGCGCCAGTGGTGGGGGGCGATGGCAGGGCTATAGGGGCGATCGGGGGAGGCGCCGAGCCAGGCGTTCCAATCGAGGGTCGCCGGGACCGGGGCGGGCTGGGGATCGACGTCGGGATTCTGGGGCCAGTATTTACCGGGGCGGTCGGTCCAGGCGTGGAGTTCGGTGACGTTGCCGATCTCGCCGCTCCAGATGATTTCGGCGCACTCGCGGGCGCCGGGGTTGGAGTAGCCCTGGTTGCCCATTTGGGTGGCGACGCCATATTTGGTGGCGGCGGCGGTGAGCTGTTGGGCTTCCCAGAAGGTGCGGGTGAGGGGTTTCTGGCAGTAGACGTGTTTGCCACGGGCCATGGCCCACATGGCGGCGGTGGCGTGCATGTGGTCGGGGCAGGAGACGAGGACGGCGTCGATCTCCTTATGCTTGTCGAGCATGACCCGGAAGTCCTTGTACTTCGGGGTGTTGGGGAAGAGTTTGAAGGTGCGTTCGGCGCGTTTGTCGTCGGGGTCGCAGAGGGCGACGATGTTTTCCCCGGTGCAACCGTTGATGTCGGTGAAGCCTTTACCGCCGGAGCCGATGGCGGCGATGTTGAGCTTCTCCGAGGGGGATTTATAGCCGAGCGATTTGAGCGTGGGGGCGGCGTTGACGGCGCCGGCGAGGAGCGTTCCGTAGAAGAAATGACGGCGGTTCAGGGACATGCAGGGTCTCCGTGATGGGTTCAGATGCCCTCACTATAGCACCGGGTTTTGCGGGTGGCACCGGGGGGGAGTTGGCTTTGATTTGGTGAATTGGAGGGGGGCGGGGCGGTATGCTCTTCCCTATGAAACGAATTTTGCAGATACTCGCAGTGCTTCTGATTTCGGTTGGATCGGTGACCGCTGAAAAGAAGGTGATTCGACCGGAGGGGTACAATCGAGGGCTTCCATTTACGCCCGGGCTGTTGGTGGATGGCACGCTTTACGTTGCCGGGTTTAGCGGGGAAGATCCGCAGACGGGCGCCGTTCCGAAGGAGTTCGAGGCGGAGGTGAAGCAGGCTCTGGACAAGATCGGGGTGATTTTGAAGGAGGCGGATATGCAGTACAGCGACGTGGTTTCTGTGCAGGTGTATCTGACCAATATGAAGCTGTTTGACCGGATGAATGCGGTGTACAAGGGCTACTTTCCGGAGCCGCGGCCGACGCGGACGATTGCCGGGATTGCCAAGTTGATCGGGCGTTCGCGGATTGAGATTACGGTGACGGCGAGGAAGTAGCTATGGCTTTTGCAGTGAAAACGTCCTCGTGGAAGGCGGCGCGCCGCTGGCGGAGTAGGTCAGGACAACCTTGAAGAACTCCGTGCCGTTGCAGGTGCCGAAGTTGATGTTTACGGGGAGAACCGCATTTGTACCGGGGGCGAGTGTGCCGGCCGCGATTGGCAGCGGCGTGGTCACCACCGGGGCGGAGCAGGCGGCGCCGGTGGTTTGGGTGAAGGTGATGCTGTCCAACTGCGCGGCGGTGGCGGCGTTGACGGCGCTGGTGTTCAGGATCCGGAGTTGCCAGGTTCTGGCGGGGACGGTGCCTGTCTTGGAGACGATGGCGCTATCGAGCGTGGGCACGCCGACGAGGCCGAGGTCGCGCGTTTGGCCGGCAACGGCGAGGAAGCTGAAGGCCGCCGTGCCGGCGCGGCCTGTGCCGGCGCCGGCGAATGCCAGGAACTGGAAGCGGCCCGTGGCATCGGTGAGGCTGGTGTTGACGGAGCGTGGGAAGTCCGCGGCGGCGGTGATGGTCCCGATGGCTGGAATGGCGCCATTGACTCTGACGGTTCCGGTGATGACGCCGATATAGGCCGACAGCTCCACGTCGACAGCGGTGGTTTGGCCGGCGGTGATGGTAAAGGGCATCGACGGGACCACGGGGCGGAACGCCTCCCTGATGGAGTAGTTGCCGGGGGCCCATCCCGAGGTGGTGCCGCCGCAGCCGACACTGCCGGTGCCGCCGCTGGGATCGGTGACGATCAGGTTTAGCAGAGTATTGCAGTTGGTGATGGGCTGCCCGAAGTAGAGCGCCCGGACGGTGAGGTGGCCGAAATCGGAGGTGGCGGTGCCGATGTCGACGGTGGTGTTGGCCACGGCGGTGAACGAAAGCGGGGCGGCCCCGGCGCGGCCGGTGCCGGCGCCGGCGAAGGCGAGGAAACGGAACCGGCCGGTTGCGTCGGTGCCGCTGCTGTTGACGAGCTTGGGAAAGTTGGCCGAGGCAGTGGCGGAGCCGGGCGCGGGTGGCGCGCCGTTGACGAGGAGAATGCCGGTGATTTCACCCACGTAGACCGACAGTTCCACGTCGACCGTTGTCAACTGCCCGGCGACGATGGTGAAGGGGATGGGAGTGACCTCGGGATGGAAGGCGACGCGCAAGGTGTCGCTGCTGGCGGTCAAGCCGGTGCGGGTGCTGCCGCAGGCGAAGCTGCCGGAGGTATCGGCGATGACCGTGAGGAGAGTGGTGCAGTTGGCGACCGGCTGGCCTTGATAGAGGACCCGGACCTGCACATCGCCGGTGTTGGAGGTGGCGAAGCCCCCGACGTCGACCGTTGTGTTGGCGACGGCGGTGAAGGGAAAGGCGACGGAGCTGACGCGCCCGTTGCCGGCGCCGGCGAAGGCGAGGAAGCGGAAGCGCCCGGTGGCGTCGGTGGTGCTGGAGTTCACCACTTTCGGGAAGTCCGCGGCGGCCGTTACGGTGCCTGGGGGCGGAACCTGTCCGTTCAGCAGGAACGTTCCGGTGACTTCGCCGATGTAGGGGGAGAGATCGACATCGACGATTGTGGTCTGGCCATTAACGACGGTGAAGGGGATGGGTGTGACTACGGGACGGAAGGCTTCGCGGAGGGAGAAAGTGCCCGCCGGTTGGCCGGTCCGGGTGGTTCCGCAACCGAAGCTGCCAAGGTCGTCGGA
>CAMATG010000117.1 GCA_945860645.1 Candidatus Sulfopaludibacter sp. SbA3
GTCTCACCGCCCAATGAAACCGGCGCCAACAAACTCACCGGCGGCAAAGCTTCGCCTCTGCAATCCTCCAAAAAGCCCCGCAAATCCCCCGTATACTCGCGCCCGCCCACCCGCGCCATCGGCCCTCGCAACAAATCCGCCGCCCCCGCCGAAGCAAAGAAGTGGTCCTGCAAAGTGTACAAATCGGCGTACGCCCACAGGTTCGGAATCTCCCGCGGTCCCAACCCGCCCGGCCGCCCCTCCGAATCCGGATACGCCCCAAAATACTGGTCAAAACTCGCCCGAGGCAGCAGCACAAAAACGAAATGCTGCACCCGCTCCCAATGCGGCCGTTCGCCGTACAGCGCGGCGGCCAAGGCAAACAGCACCCCGATCCGCCGCGCGAAACTCACGCCAGAATCTCCTTCACCACCCGCCCATGCACGTCCGTCAACCGGAAGTTCCGCCCCTGGAACGGGAACGTCAACCGCTGGTGATCAATCCCCAGCAAATGCAAAATCGTCGCCTGCAAGTCGTGCACGTGCACGCCCCCCTCGGCCACGTTAAACCCATACTCATCGGAAGCCCCATAGCTAACCCCACGCTTCACCCCGCCCCCCGCCATCCACATCGAAAACACCCGGCCGTGATGATCCCGGCCATACGAATTCACCTTCGACGGCCCCTGCGCATACGGCGTCCGCCCGAACTCCCCACCCCAAATCACCAAGGTGTCGTCCAGCATCCCCCGCTGCTTCAAATCGGTAACCAGCGCCGCCGACGCCCGGTCAATATCCCGCGCCAACACCGGCAGCTTCTCCGTCAACCCGCCGTGGTGGTCCCACCCGCGGTGGTACAGCTGAATAAACCGCACGTTCCGCTCGGCCAATCTCCGCGCCAACAAACAATTCGCCGCAAACGTCCCCGGCTTCCGCGCGTCATCACCGTACAGCTTCAACACACTCTCCGGCTCTTTGGACGCATCCACCAGCTCCGGCACCGAAGTCTGCATACGATACGCCATCTCATACTGCGCAATCCGCGTCTCAATCTCCGGATCGCCCACCCGCTCCTGCAGCCGTTTGTTCAACGCCGCCAACCCATCCAGCTGCCCCCGCCGCTGCTCCCTGGAAATCCCCGGAGGATTCGAAAGATGCAACACCGCATCCCCGCCGCCCCGGAACTGCACGCCCTGATACCGCGACGGCAAAAAGCCCGCCCCCCACAGCCGCGCCAGCAACCCCTGGTCGGCCATCCCGTTGCTCGGCGTCGAATTCAAAACCACAAACGCCGGCAGGTTCTCGTTCTCACTGCCCAGCCCGTAATCCACCCACGCCCCCATCGAAGGCCGCCCCGGCAGCTGGCTGCCGGTCTGTATGAACGTGATCGCCGGATCGTGATTAATCGCCTCCGTGTGCAACCCCCGCAGCACGCAAATATCGTCAGCAATCTTACCCGTCTCCGGCAACAAATCGCTCACCCACTGCCCGGACTTGCCGTACTGCTGAAACCCATACATCGTCGGCATCACCGGGAACCGGTCCTGGTGCGCCACCATCCCCGTAATCCGCTGCGTGCCGAAGATCGACGGCGGAATATCCTCGTCGAACCGGCCCTTCATGTATGGCTTGTAGTCCAACAAATCCAAGTGCGAAGGCCCACCCGCCTGGAACAAAAAGATGACCCGCTTGGCCTTCGGAGCAAAATTCGGAAACGCCTTCGGCGCCCCCAGCAGCGTCCCCAGCGCCGCCGTCCCCAACCCAAACCCGGTCTTCGCCAATAGATCCCGTCGTGAAATCGTCATTTCGTAATGACCTCGTCCAAGTTCAAAATCAAGTTCGTCACAGCCGTATAAGCCCCCAACTCCGCCGCCGGAATCGAAGCATCCACGGGCGACGCCCCCACGCCCAACAACGCCCGCGCCGCATCGGCATCGGCCTTATAAACGCCCACCATCCGCTCATAAGTCGCCAGCAACGTCTTCACTTCCAAATCATCCGCCCCCCGCCCCGTCGTCAACCGGAACGCCCAAGCCACCCGCGAAGCCGGCGTCGACCCGCCCTCCCGCCAAGCCCGCTCCGCCAACTTCCGCGCCGCCTCCACATAAATCGGATCATTCAGAAGCGTCAACGCCTGCAACGGCGTATTCGTCGTCGACCGCTTCACAATGCAGAACTCCCTATCCGGCGCATCAAACACCGTAAACGTCGGATGCGGCACCGTCCGTTTCCAGAAGGTGTACAGGCTCCGCCGGTACAGCCCATCGCCCTTCGATTCCACCCACTTCGTCCCCGGATAATCCGCCGCCACCACAATGCCCTTATACAAATCCTTCGTCTGATACGGGAACACCGAAGGCCCGCCCACCTGGTTCTTCAACAACCCGGCAAACTGCAACGCCTGGTCCCGCAGCGCCTCGGCCGGCAGCCGGAACCGGGGCCCCCGGGCCAGCAACCGGTTCTCCGGATCCTTCGCATAGCTCCCCGCCGAATCCCGCCGATACGTCTCGGAAAGAACAATCTTCTCGACCAACCCCTTCACATTCCAACCCGAATCCACAAACTCCCGCGCCATCCAATCCAGCAACTCTGGGTGGCTCGGAAACTCCCCCTGCAACCCAAAATTCTCACTGGTCTTGACTAACCCCAACCCAAAGAACTGCTGCCAAAACCGGTTCACCACCACCCGCGCCGTCAACGGATGATCAGGCTTGGTCAACCACTGGGCCAACCCCAACCGGTTCCGAGGCGCCCCCGCCGGCCACGCGCCCAAAATGGCCTCCGGCACCCCCGGCTCAACCAAATCCCCCGGCGAATTATAAGCCCCCCGCAACAGCACATGCGTCTCCCGAGGCTTGCCCTTCAACTCCTCCATCACCATCACGGTCGAAACGTTCCGCGCCACCGCCATCCGCTCCTCGCGTAGCGCCTCATACGAAACATCAACACTGTCCAAACCCGCCACCACTCGAATCTCCGCCGGCGTCAACGCCCGGTTCCATGCGGTAGCCCCGCCAACATCCCCCACCCGAAACTTAAACGCCGCCGGCTTGTCCGATTTCACATCCGGCATCGCCAACCCATCGTTCACAATCCGCGTCGCCACCTCCCGCCCATCCACGAAAACTCGCACCCAAGCCGCCATCGCCCGCATCGCATCCGGCGCGTTCTTCGCGCCCTCATACAACAACGTCACATGCCGCTCGCGCCCCTCCGTCAACCCGGCCCCCTCCGAAACAACACGGATCGAATACGCCATCAACCGGTCCGCAAACCGGAACTCAATCTCGCCCCCCGCCAACCGCAAATCCACACCCCGCCCATACGTCGTCGCCGCCATATTCCGCGAATAATCAATCGAGCTCACCAACTCCCGGTCCGCCCCGCCCTTCACCCGAAACGCAAAGGTCACCGGATCGTGCTTGGCAATCATGACGGTCTTATCCGTCGCCAGCGCCATCCCCTCCGGCACCGCAACTTTCTCCACCGGCCGCGTCCGCGGCTTCATCTTCGCAATCCGCTTGTCCAACGCCGCCAGCTTGGAAATCTCCTCCGGCGTCGGCGCCTGCATCATCGGCACCGCATTGGCCACGCGCCCGTCCTCGCCCAACTCCGGCACGTTGTTGAAGAACGCAAACAGCTTGTAGTGGTCTTTCTGCGAAATCGGATCGTACTTGTGGTCGTGGCACTTGGCGCACTCCATCGTCAAGCCAAGCCAAGCCATCCCCAACGTCCGCACCCGGTCGGCCACATATTCCACCCGGTACTCTTCTTCAATAATCCCGCCCTCGGAATTGATCACATGGTTCCGCCCGAACCCGGTCGCAATCCGCTGCTCCAGCGTCGGCTTCGGCAACAAATCGCCCGCCAACTGCTCCGTAATGAACCGGTCGTAAGGCATGTTCTCGTTGAACGCCCGGATCACCCAATCCCGCCACCGCCACATGGACCGCGACGAGTCGTTGTTAAACCCATGCGTATCGGCGTAGCGCGAAACGTCCAGCCAATCCATCGCCATCCGCTCCCCGTACCGAGGCGAAGCCAACAGCTTCCGAACCGCCCCCCGATAAGCCTCCTCCCCCTTGGCCTTCACAGCCGCGACAAACAAATCCTGCTCCGCCGGCGTCGGCGGCAACCCCGTCAAATCCAGCGATACCCGCCGCAGCCAAACCCCGGGCGCCGCGGCGCCATTCGCCCGAACCCCCTCCGCCTCCAACTTCGCGTTAACAAACCCATCAATCGCCCCCCCCGCCTTCCGAACCGGCGGCACAAACGCCCAATGCTGCGAATACGCACCGCCCTCCGCAACCCACTTCTTCAAAACCGCCACCTGCTCCGGAGTCAGCTTCCGGTTCGACCCCGCCGGCGGCATCGACCCATTCGAAACCCTTGCCACCACCCGTTGCAGCGATGCCCCGGCCACATCCAGCCGCACCCCCGCCATGCGTTTCTTATCGTCCTGCCCGTGGCAATGAAAACAGTTCTCGGAAAGGATCGGGCGCACATCCCGCCCATAGTCCACGCGCTTGTCCTGCGCCATCACGCCCAACGCCGCCAAAATGAACAGCCAATGCATACTGAATCATAATAGCGGGGTGAAGACTTGGAAGTTAACGCTAGAATATGACGGCACCAAATACAGTGGTTGGCAGGAGCAGAACAACGCCCGCACCGTCGCCGGTTCCCTAAGAACCGCCATCGAAGACCAACTAGGAACACCCATTGAGCTAATGGGTGCCGGTCGCACCGACGCCGGCGTCCACGCGTTAGGCCAGGTGGCCCACGTCAAACTCCGCAAGTCCGACCGCCGCCACCCCCACTACGACCCGGCCTACCTGCTCAAACAGTGGAACGAGCGCCTCCCCTCCGACGTCGCCATCACCGAAGTCGAAGAAGCCCCCGTCTCCTTCCACGCCCGCCACTCCGCAACAGCCCGCACGTATCTCTACCAAATCACGACAAGAAAGACGGCCTTCCACAAGCGCCACGTCTGGTGGATCAAAGACGACCTGAACATCAAGGCCATGCAAACCGCAGCCGAAAAGATGGCCGGCCGCCACGATTTCGTCCGTTTCGCCCAAAAGGACCCTTCGAAACCCCACGAATCAACGATCATCTACGTCGACACCGCCGAAGTCACGGCCGACGACCACTTAATCCTCTTCCGCATCGACGCCTCCCACTTCTTATGGCGCATGGTCCGCCGCCTCGTCGGCGTAACGGTAAAGGTCGGCCTAGGCGAAATCACCGAAGCCGAATTCGACCAACTCCTAGCCGGCAAAGGCGACCCCAAGAAACTAGACGTAGCCGCCTGGACCGCCCCCGCCGCCGGCCTCTTCCTTGAATCCGTCCGCTACTGACCCCCGCCGGGGACACTCTAATCCCCAGTCCGAAAAATCGCCCCTGTCCAAAACAAAGAGTGTCCCCCTTCCCGCACCCCCCAACACAACCCGCTCGCCAGCAAGTCACCTGCCACAAAATCCCCCCACCCGCCGGGGACACTCTAATCCCCAGTCCGAAAAATCCCCCCTGTCCAAGACAAAGAGTGTCCCCCTCCCCGCAACCCCCATAAACACCCGCTCGCCAGCAATACCCTGGGAATCTGTTATTGTGTACGCAGAGTACGCAACCATGGAAACAGAAAAGATCGGCGTGCGCGAATTCCGCGAAAACCTCGCCGGCTACCTCGAAAGCGGGAAACCGCTCGCCATCACGCGCCATGGCGAGACGCTCGGCTACTTCATCCCCGCCCAGAAGCGCAGCCACAAGGCCGAAATTGCCGCCATGCGCGCTGCCGCCAAGGATCTCGACGCAATGATCGCGGAGTGGGGCGCCTCCGAAGAAGAACTCATGAAGGAATACAAGGCGATCCGCCGTTCCGGTCGCGAAAAGAAGCGGGCCGCCACGTAGCGCCCCAGCCCGAAATCCAAAGGCAAGCTACCCACACACTCGAACCACGATCAAAACACGAAAGCCCGCGCCGTAAAGCGCGGGCCCCGGAAATCAACAAAAATGCGCCCCCCGAGTCTCCACATACACCGCATAAAGTGACTGACTCCCGCACATAAACAACCGATTCCTCTTCGCCCCGCCAAACGTCAAATTCGCGCAAATCTCCGGTAACTTAATCTGCCCAATCCGCTGCCCCTCCGGCGAGAAGATATGAACCCCGTCATACCCTTCCCCCACCCAGCCCGCGCTCGACCAGATATTCCCATCCTCATCACAGCGAATTCCGTCCGGCAGCCCCGCCCCAAGATTCCCCAACTGCATATCGCAGAAAACCTTCCCGTTTACTAACTTCCCGCCACTAATATCCCAAACCTTAATGACTTTCTTCGCCGCCGGATAATGTGTCGCCCCGGTATCGGCCACATACATCTTCTTATAATCCGGCGAGAAGCATAACCCATTCGGCTTAAAAATCTCATCCGTAACTTTATCAATCCGCCCCGACTTGTCAATCCGGTACACCGCCTCCTTCAACTCCAGCGGCCCCTTATTCCCCTCGTACCACATCAACGACCCATACCCCGGGTCCGTAAACCAAACCGCCCCATCCGGCCCCACCACCGCATCGTTCGGCGCATTCAACGGCTTCCCGTTAAACTTGTCCGCCAACACCGTCATCCCGCCGTTATGCTCATAACGCACCACGCGCCGGTTGCCGTGCTCGCACGAAATCTGCCGCCCTTCCCAGTCAAACGTGTTCCCATTCGAATTCCCCGCCGGATTCCGCAGCGTCGAAATCGCGCCCGTCTCCTCCGTCCACCGCACCTGAATATTGTTCGGAATATCGCTGAACAGCAGATACTTGCCAACGGCGCTCCACGCCGGCCCCTCCGCCCACAGGAACCCCGTCGCCAGCCGCTGAATTGGCGTGTTCCCAATCTTGTACTTCGCGAATTTCGGATCCAGAACCACCACGTCCGGCTCCGGATAGCGCGTCGGTACTTTGCCCGTCCAATCGCGCGGCTGCTGGGCCACCAGAGGCGCCGCGCCCAGGGCGGCTGTCGTCAAAAACGATCTTCGGTTCATATTCATCATCCTCGTGAAAACGTTTCGCAAGTATATCAATCCTCTCTCCTGATACACTTCGGATTAATCATGGACGGAACCACGACACGCCTCACTGTCTTCGCCCTTGCCGCGGCCATCGCCCTGCCTCTGCAGGCCCACGATCGCCCGGTGCTCTTCGAACAACACGCCACCGCCGCCTTCAACGCGCGCGGCAACGGCTACACCGTCGCCATCGACGCCCTCGGCCTCCGTCTCCAAACCCCCACCGGCGCCGCCTCCCTCACCTGGCGCGGCGCCTCCCTCGCCCGCCCCCTTCCCCTCGACCCCCAGCCCACCCGCGTCAACTATTTCAACGGCGCCACAAAACGGATCAACATCCCCACCTTCGCTCGCCTCCGCGCCTCCAAGCTCTATCCCGGCATCGATCTCGTCTACTACGGCACCGATCGCCAGCTCGAATACGACTTCATCGTCCACCCCGGCGCCAACCCCGCCAACATCCGCTTCTCCCTCCCCGCCACCCTCTCCCCCTCCGGCGAACTCACCCTCGCCAACGGCCTCAAATGGCACAAGCCCGTCGCCCGCCAAAACGGCCAGGAAATCGCCGCCAAATTCGTCGCCCTGCCCAACAACGAATTCACCATCGCCGTCGCCAACTACGACCGCACCAAAGAACTCGTCATCGATCCCGTTCTCACCTACGGCACCTACTTGGGCGGCGCCCTCGCCGATGAAGCCCGCGGCATCACTGCCGATGCCGCCGGCAACGCCTACATCGTCGGCTCCACCGTCTCCATCGATTTCCCCGGCACCACCCGCGGCCTCACCTTCGGCGGTGCCGATGTCTACGTCGCCAAGCTGAACCCCTCCGGCCGCGCCCTCGAATGGGCCACCTACATCGGCGGCACCGGCGCCGATACCGGAACCGCCATCGCCATCGATTCCACCGGCGCCGTCTACATCACCGGCCAAACCGCCTCCACCAATTTTCCCGTCACCGCCGGCGCACCCCAGTCCGTCCTCGCCGGCGGCTCCGCCGTCACCGACGCCTTCGCCCTCAAGCTCTCCGCCAACGGCCAGAACATCGTCTACTCCACCTACCTCGGCGGCTCCCTCTCCGATTCCGGCGCCGCCATCGCGGTCGATTCCCGCGGTGCCGCCTACATCGCCGGCCGGGCCGATTCCACCGACTTCCCCTCTACCACCCGCGACACCCTCCCCGCCCGCGGCGCCGGCGATGGCTTCGTCACCAAACTCTCCCCCGATGGCGCCTCCATCGTCTACTCCTCCTTCCTCGGCGGCTTCGCCCTCGATGTCATCAACGGCCTCACCGTCGACCCCGCCGGCTCCGCCTACGTCACCGGCGAAACCCGCTCCGATAACTTCCCCGTCACCGAAAACGCCTATCAAAAGGAGCGCAAAGGCAGCTCCGATGCCTTTGTAAGTAAGCTCTCCCCCGATGGCGTCAACTTACTCTTCTCCACTTACTTCGGCGGCGACGGCCAGGAGTCCGGCCGCGGCATCGCCATCGATCGCTTCGGCGCCGCCTACGTCGCCGGCGGCACCGGTTCGGTCAACCTCCCCGTCTCCTTCAACGGCGCCCAGCGCGCCCCCTCCCTCCTCCCTGACGCCTTCGCCGCCAAGCTCGATTCCACCGGCGCCAGCCTCGTCTACGGCACCTACATCGGTGGCGACGCCGAAGATCAGGCTAACGCCATCTCCGTCGATGTCTCCGGCGCCGCCTACATCGCCGGCCGCACCACCTCCGCTAACTTCCCTCTCTTAAATGACGGCCCGCTCGCCGCCGACGGACCCAAAGGCGCCTTCGACGGCTTTGTAACTCGCCTCAGTTCCGGCGGTAACTTCCTCCAGTTCTCCACTTACTACGGAGGCGCCGGAAATGACGAAGTGCTGGGCATGGCCACCGACGCCCGCGGCCGCATCTGGATCGCCGGCAATACCGACTCGACAAACCTCCCCACCCCCACCGGCTCCCTCGCCACCCGCGCCCCCGGCGCCAACGACGGCTTCGTCGCCCTCCTAAGCGAAATCAACGTCCTCGTCACCCCCGGCACCGCCACTCTCGGCCCCCGAGAGTCCCAGCAGTTCCTCGCCACCGTCACCAATACCGCCAATACCGCCGTCCGCTGGTCCATCTTCCCCGACACCGGAACCATCTCCCAGGCCGGTCTCTACACCGCCCCGGCCAGCTTCGTCGGCTCCCCCTCCATCACCGTCAGCGCCATCTCCGTCGCCGACGGCAGCAAGATCGGTGGCGCCTCCGTCACCCTCGTCAACCGCGTCAGCGTCGTCCTCAGCCCCGCCGACGTCACCCTAACCGCCGGCCAGTCCCAGCAGTTCACTCCCACCGTCTCCGGCGCAGCCAACACCGCCGTCACCTGGACCATCACCCCCGCCATCGGCTCCATCTCGCCCAGCGGCGTCTACACCGCCCCGGCCACTTTCCTGAACCCGGCCACCATCACCGTCCGCGCCACCAGCGTCGCCGAACCCACCCGTTCGGCCACCGCCACCGTCAACATCGTTCTCCCCCCGCCGCCCCCCGTCCCCGTCATCACCGCCGAAGGCTTCACCAACGCCGCCAGCTTCCGCGCCGCCAAGGACGAAGGCGGCATCTCCCCCGGTGAAATCATCACCATCTTCGGCACCAACCTCGGCCCGGCAACCCCCCAGACGCTCCAACTCGACGCCCGCGGCTTCGTCGCCAATCGCCTCGGCAACACCCGCGTCCTCTTCGATGGCACCCCCGGCGCCATGATCGTAACCTCCGCCGGCCAGGTCTCCGTCGTCGTCCCCTACACCGTCGAAGGCCAGCCCAGCACCGCCGTTGCCGTCGAATTCGAAGGCCGCGCCTCCAACCAAATCTCGTTGAACATCCTCCCCGCCACGCCGGCCATCTTCACCCAAACCTCCACCGGCACCGGCCCCGGCTCGGTCATCCGCCAAACCGGCGAACTCATCACCGCCGCCACGCCAGCCGCGCCCGGCGAAGTGCTGACGATCTTCGCCACCGGCGAAGGCGCCACCACCCCCGCCGGTGTCGACGGCAAGCCCACGGCCCTCCCCCTCCCGCTCCCCAAACTCCCCGTCAAGGTCATAATTGACGGCAACGAAATCGAACCCCTCTACGCCGGTGGCGCCCCCGGCCTGGTCGCCGGCGTCCTCCAGGTCAACTTCACCATGCCCCCCAGCGCCACCGGCGCTCGCCGCCTCCGTCTCAAAATCGGCGATAAACTCAGCCCTGACACCGTAACCATCAACGCCCGATGAAACTAGCCATAGCCCTAGCGCTCACACTCACCGCCGCCGCCCAGACCCCGAAGTACGAGGTCCATCGCGCCCCGTCGAAAATCATCGTCGACGGCCGCGCCACCGACCCCGCCTGGGCCGCCGCCGCCCCCGCCATCGAGTTCATCTTCCCCTGGGAAAACCAGAAAGGCGCCAAGCAAAAGACCACCGCCCGCCTCCTCTGGGACAACGACAATCTCTACGTCATCTACCAGTGCGATGACGCCGACGTAGTCGCCCACTACACCAACCTCGACGACCCCACCTACAAGGACGACGCCGTCGAATTCTTCGTCAATCCCAAGCCATCCCAGAACTTCTACTACGGCCTGGAAATGAACGCCCGCGCCACGCTCTACGACTACTTCTACGCCCACCCCCACCTGCTGCTGAAGCGCGTCAACTTCACCGGCGTCCAACTCGCCACCAACATCGACGGCACCCTCAATCAAACCGGCGACAAAGACCGCGGCTGGGTGCTCGAAGTGGCCATCCCCTGGAAGAACTTCGAAGAACTCGGCGCGACCGTTGCCCCCAAGCCCGGCGCCATCTGGACGGCGAATCTCAACCGTTGGGACGGCGTCGAACCAGCCCGCCGCTTAAGCCTCTGGTCCGACCCGGCCATGAAAAACCCCACCCCCCACAACCCCGCCCGCTTCGGCCAACTCCTCTTCGTCGACTAGCACCCCCTTCTCATCCCGATCGTGACAAAAAACCAGGCCACGGCCAAGCTCGCGAACGAGGCCACGACCGGCGCCAGGCCCTCCGAAAAAACAGCTCCTACAACACGGACGCCCTGCAAATCCAGGCCGCTCATCATGCTGATGGCAACGAAGCCGTTCGCCACCGCAAGGGCGAAGGTGCATAGAACGGAAAAGACCGCACCAAGCGTCAGTGGCCTCATCAGGGACAACAGGCGCTCACTGGGCCGGAACGCGAACCACGCGCCCGCCACCATCGGAGCCATACAAACAAGTAACCCAAACAGGGATGCGAAGCTCGCACCGCCAAATCCTCTCATACCGGTCTCCTTGAAATTCTGATGTTCACGATAGGGAATAACGCCGCGGCCGGCGAAACGTGACACTGTCACAATGTAGGGACTGTAGCGTTATATCCTCGTGGACCCGGAACTCGAATTCGCGCTGGTAAGCAGATTGAGAGCAGGGGACAGCTCTGCCTTCGACGAGGTCTACGCTTTCTTCAACCGCCGGCTCCTGAACTTCCTCGCGCGGCTGACGAAGAACCGGTCGGTTGCGGAGGATCTCCTGGAGGAGACTTGGCTCCGCTTTGTAGAGAGCATGGAGGATTTGGATGCTGATACTCGCCTCGGTCCCTGGCTCTTCACTGTGGCGCGAAACCTCTATGTCAGTCACTGCAGATCAAGGGCCCGGGAGCATTCCTACACGTCCGATTTGATCCTTCTCTGGCCAGGCGGACTCCCCCAATCACCCTTCGACCTGGCCTCCTCGAATCAATTCGCAGTTCAGTTGGAAGCGGCCATCGCTTCCTTGCCGCCTATGTATCGCGAGGCGCTTCTGCTCGTCGGCGTTGAGCAACTCCGCCCGATGGATGCCGCCAGTGTCTGCGGCATCAGCCCGGAATCCCTTCGGCAACGCCTCAGCCGGGCACGGGCTATGGTAT
>CAMATG010000118.1 GCA_945860645.1 Candidatus Sulfopaludibacter sp. SbA3
TTCACCGTCTTCGGCCGCTACAACCACGCGCCCTCCGAAAGCCGCGAACGCGCCCGCTTCGTCACCGCCAGTTTCGTCGCTCGCCTCCCCAACGAAACCAACACCCTCACCACCGGCGCCACCATGCTCCTCTCCCCCTCCCTCACCAACGAACTCCGCTTCAACTACAGCCGCTCCATGGCCGGCCAGATCTACGAACAGGACACCTTCGGCGGAGCTAAACTCCTCTCCAACGACATCCTCTTCCCGTCCTTCGCCAGCCCCGATAAATCGCTCTACTACCTCACCATCGGCGGTTCCGACGAAAACACCATCAGCCCCGGCACCTTCAGCCGCAACGTCCAGCGCCAAATCAATATCGTCAACACCGCCAGCTGGAATCACGCCAGCCACTCGGTGAAATTCGGCATCGATTACCGTCGCCTCGCCCCCACCATCGGCGGCCGCGAATACGGCAAAACGCTCAGCGTCCCCACCATCACCCAACTCGCCACCGGCATCGTTCCATCGGGCACGGTCACCCAAATCCCGGGCTTCCTCGAACCCCGCTATACCAACTTCTCCGCCTTCGCCCAGGACGCCTGGCGCATCTCCCCCCGCCTCACCCTCACCTACGGCCTCCGTTGGGAATGGAACCCCGCCCCGTCCAACACTATCGCCCGCACCGTCCTCGGCATCGACACCCCCTCGTCAGCCACCATCGCCCCCGTCGGCACGCCCTTCTACGAAACGGCCAAGAAGAACTTCGCCCCCCGCGTCGGCATCGCGTATCAGCCCTTCGGCAACCGCGGCACCGTCATTCGCGCCGGCCTCGGCAGCTTCTACGATCTCGGCTACACCCTCCTCGGCACGGCGCTCAGCCCCACCCTCTTCCCCTTCGCCCGCAGCCGTACTTTCACCAATACCCCCATCCAGGACCCGGCCTTCTTCGCCGAAGTCCCGCCCGTCAATCTCAACCCGCCCTACCCCCGCCTCTTCGCCTACTATCGCGATTACGAGTCCCCCCGCACCTACCAGTACAGCTTCGCCGTCGAACAACCCATCGGCGTCGCCAACTCCTTCTCGCTCTCCTACGTCGGCGCCGCCGGTCGCAAACTCGGCCGCGTCGAAAGCCTTCTCCCCGCCGTCCTCGGCAACCCCAGCTTCACCCGCATTGATGCCGTCAGCAGCCAGGCCTACTCGGACTACAACTCGCTCCAGGCTCAGTTCAAACGGCGCATGACCCGCGGCCTCCAGGCCCTCCTCTCCTACACCTGGGGCAAGTCGCTCGATACCTCCTCCGACGAATCGAACGCCAACTTCCTCCCGCCCTCCACCCGCTACGCCGCCGCCACCGATCGGGGCCCCTCTTCGTTCGATATCCGCCACGGCTTCAACGGCTCGGCCAGCTACGAAATCCCCGCGCCCTTCTCCAATAGAACCGCGAAGGCCATCCTCGGCGGCTTCGCCCTCGATGCCATCGTCCGCATGCGCACCGCCCCGCCCGTCCTCGTCGCCACCGGTCGCGACGCCCTCGGCCTCGGCATCACCAGCGTCTCCCGGCCCGACGTCGTCCCCGGCCAGCCCTTGTACCTCACCGGCGATGGCTACCCCGGCGGCAAGATCATCAACCGCAACGCCTTCGACGCCACCACCCCGCAAGCCCAGGGCCGCCAAGGCACCCTCGGCCGCAACGTCCTCCGCGGCTTCGGGCTTCAACAGCTCGACCTCTCCGCCCGCCGCCGCTTCCGCATCACCGAAACCCTCGGCCTCGACCTCCGTGTCGATGCCTTCAACCTAACCAACACCCCCAACTTCGGCAACCCCACCGGAGTCATGACCAGCGCCAACTTCGGCCGTTCCGTCGCCATCCTCTCCACCGGCGTCACCGGCGGCCAAAACCCGCAATTCCAAATCGGCGGTCCGCGCTCCCTGCAACTCGGCCTCCGTCTGCAATTCTAGGAAGACACCATGCGAACCGCCCTTCTCTTCACCCTCACCGCGGCCCTCTTCGGCCACGATCTCTACCTCCGCCCCCGCCTGTTCCGATTCACCCCGGGACAGGCCGGCACCGTCGAGTTCCACAACGGCGAAGCCTTCCCCGAAAGCCAGGTCCCACCGGTCCTCGCCCGGCTCCAGGGCACGAAGGTGCTCTTCCCCAACGGCCAACAACCCCTCACCGGCGTCCGCATCGTGGGCCAGGCCGGCTTCGGCGACTTCAAGGCCCCCGCCGCCCCGGCCTTCCTCGTCGTCGGCCACACCATCCCCAACTTCATCGAACTCGACCCAAAGAAGTTCGAAGAGTACCTCGCCCACGAACGCCTAACCGCTGCCAGCGAGTGGCGCAAGGCCCACGGCGAATCCGCCAAACCCGGCCGCGAACTCTACAGCAAATACGTCAAAACCGTCCTCCACACCGGCGCCCCCGACGCCTTCGTCACCCGCCCCACCGGCGCGAAAATCGAATTCGTCCCCCTCGCCGACCCCGCCACCAAAAAGCCCGGCGATAAACTCACCGTCCAGATTCTCTTCAACGGCGCCCCCGCCCCCAACCTCCACGTCGAAGCCGCCTCCGCCTTCGGCAAAAGCGTCAAGGAAACTCCCATCGGCCGAACGAACTCGCAAGGTCAGATCGATATCCCCCTCGATTCGCCCGGCCTCTGGAAACTCCACGCCATCCACATGCAGCGCCGAACAGACACCAAACAGGCCGACTGGGAAAGCCACTGGGCCAGCCTCACTTTCGAGATCAATCCATAATCACAAACGTCCACTCGACCAGCGAACTCCCCCCGTGCCCGGGAAAGGTCCGAGCCAACTTCGATTCTCTCCGCTCGCATCGGCACGGCGTCGGCTAGTCCGGATGACAGAAGCCGCGCCCGAATCACCGGAGTCATGTATTCCCCTGGAAAATCCGTATCTAGTTACCGCCCGGTCCAAAAGAAGTTCTCCGGCAGGCGCTCAAAGATACAACGGAACCATCTCCCGCCAATACCGCGCCCGATGCGCTTCCCCAGGCCAAATCGCAAGCTGGTGTGAAATCGCCTTCTGCGAAAGTATCTCGCTCAACGTCCGATTACTCTCGTGAAACGGATCCTCCGCCCCGACAGCCAGCGTAATCTCCATGCGCCGCAACGGCTCCAAATACCGCGCCTCGTTCAGATTCGGTAGAAAGTGGTTCGGCGTAAAGAAGTAGACGTCCTGATCGTAGTGGCCGCTGAACAGATCTTCAAACGCCCCAAACGCCCGCGTCAAATCGTAGCGCCCACTCAGCGCCACCACTTTGCAAAACAACTCCGGATGCCGCAGGGCGAATGTCACCGCGTGGTAGGCGCCAATGCTGCACCCGTGCACTACTAGCGACGGCACCCCGTTCTCCGACCGCAGGAACGGAATCACTTCCCGCAACAGATACAGTTCATATTGCCGGTGGCGGTCCACCCTCGCCGGCGGCGGCAGCGAACGGCAGTACAGGCTCTCCGAATCCACGCCGTCGACACAATACAATCGGATCTGCCCCCGGTCAATCGCCGGCCGCAGCGCCTCCACCAGCCCCCAGTTCTCATAATCAAAAAAACGGCCCTCCCGCGTCGGGAAAACCAAAACTTTCGCACCGGCGTGCCCAAACACCAGCAACTCCATCTCTCGCCCAAGATGGTGGCTGAGCCATTTATGATACTGGCGTCGCACCCTCTCCAGAATACGGAACATTTGTTCCATTACGACGATTACTGGATGCAAATCTGGTTTCGATGCGGCTCCAGCAGGCGGCTCCACAACCGGTACCCTTCCCGGCTCAAATGCAGCCCGTCAGCCTGAAACAGTTCCGCCCGCGGACCGCCTTCCCGATCCAACATCGCCGAGTACACGTCGACATAGTACCCGGATGTCCTCTCCCCAATATCCAAGCGAACCATCTCATTCAGCCGCCGGATCCGCTCTATAATCCCCCACCGCGCCGGACTCGGCTTGATCGACAGAAACCCGAACGGAATCGGCCCGGCCGCGCTCGCCAGCTTCTCCGCCAGCGAACGATACCAGCCAAACACCTCATCCACGCCCCGCCCGTCACCCAGGTCGTTGTCCCCGGCGTACAACAGCAGGCTTCGCGGCCGCGCCGGCGGTATCAGCCGGGTGAAAAAATGGTCGCACGCTTCTAACGTCGAACCCCCAAATCCCAGGTTGATAACCCGCGGGTCCACATCCTCCGCCAGCGTCTCCCACAATCGCACCGACGAACTCCCGTAAAATACCGGTGGCCGTTCACCGGCATCCCTCCCGGCCTGCGCCAACTCCAGCGCCTGGACCTCCGACTCGTACCATTCCATCTTTTCAGCGTACCGGATACGCGCCGGTCGCCCCCGTTACGATCGCGACCTTCGAGACGATTTGGAGCAGCGCCTCCGATTGCGCCGTCAGCTCCCTGGCCGCCGAGGCGCTCTGCTCTGCCCGCGCCGCCGCCGTCTGCGTGATCGTTTCCATTTGTCCAATTGCCGATGTCACCCGCGCCACCCCTCTCGTCTGATCGTGGCTCCCCCGGTCCACCGCCTCGATCAAACCCTGGATCTGCGTCGATTCAGCCGAGGTCGATTGAATCGCCGCGGCCACCAGATCCGCCGTCTTCTTGCTCTCCATCGACTTCACAATCGACTCCTGAATCAGCGCCTCCGTGCTCTTCGCCGCCTCCGTGCATCGCTGCGCCAAACTGCGCACCTCGTCGGCCACCACCGCAAAGCCCATCCCTGCCGCCCCGGCGCGCGCCGCCTCCACCGCCGCGTTCAGCGCCAGAATATTCGTCTGAAAAGCGATGTCGTCAATCACTTTGATGACCACTGAAATCCGGTCGCTCTGCGCCCGGTTCTGGTTCATCGCCGTCATCATCTCCCCCAGCAACCGCCGCGTCTCGGCCACTTTCTGTTGCGACTCCGCCACCAGACCCACCGCACTCCTTGAGCTGTCGCCGTTCTTGTGGGCCATCGCTCGAATCTCCTCGCTCGACGCCGCTATCGTCGCCAACGAAGACGCCTGCTCTGTCGACCCCTGCGCAATCTCCAGGCTCGAATCGGCGACGTGGGCCGCCACTGCGGCAACCTGCGCCGCGGTCTTCCGCAAATCAGCCACCGTCCCCCGCAGCGTCACCGAAAGGCTTCGGATCAGGTACGCCGCAACCCCCACAACAACCAGAAACCCGCCCAGCACCGAGAGGTTAATCACCCATAGCCTGTCTGATACCTTTTCACTTTCAGACAGTGCCGTCTGATGGGACCGCTTCACTAGCGCCGCCACAACCCCGTCGATCAGGTCTGTCGCTGCCCGGTCCTGTCCCTTCACCAGCTTGTCCACCTCATGGGCATTCGTCCCCTTGGCCGCCTTGAAAACCTCCAATGCCCGCTCGTAACGGGCGGACATCGCGGTATGAGCCCGCAGGAACTCCTCTGTCGATTGCCGGGCATCCGGATCAGTCACAGAGGAATGAAGCGCCTGTCCGATCTCCCTGACCTTCGCCGCCGCCGTATGAAACTGCCCGCTGTATTTCTCCAGGTCCGCCGGCTCGTGCCCCCGCAGCAGAATGTCTTTCCACTCCTGCACCTGTTTCTTGAACGTTACCTGCATCGTTCGCGCCAGCTCCTGCTGCCGCGCGCACTCCTGGACCTGTTGAATCGTCCGTTCGTGACTCGCACTGTTGGCCGTCAATTCGTACGTCAATACTGCCGTCGATGTTCCTCCTACGCCGAGGCAAAGCGCCGCCACCAGCCAGATGCCATGCGACACCGAAATACTCCGGAGATTGAAGGACGTGGACATACTCGACATATCGGCAAACCGGTTCGGCGCTTGACCGGTGACGTGCTACAGTTCTGTTTCAATTTCAAGTCGCCCCCGCTTCCCATAAACTATCCAAGTGCGCGTCCTCATCTGCGGAGCCGGCATCGGCGGCCTCACCACCGCCCTCGCCCTCCACCAACACAACATCGAAGTCCGTATCTTCGAATCGGCCGACTCCATGCGCGCCTTGGGCGTCGGCATCAACCTGCTCCCCCACGCCGTCCGAGTCCTTACCAACCTCGGCCTCGCCGCCGAACTCGCCCAAACCGCCATCCCCACCGCCGAACTCGCCTACTACACCAAACGCGGCGAACGCATCTGGAGCGAACCCCGCGGCCTCGCCGCCGGCTACCGCTGGCCCCAATACTCCATCCACCGTGGCCGCCTCCTCGAACTCCTCTGGCGCGCCGTCACCGCCCGCCTCGGCCCCCACGCCATCCAAACCGCCCACCACCTCCAGTCCTTCGACAACGACACCAACCAAGTCACCGCCCACTTCCACAACCGCCACACCAACACACCCCAGCCGCCCCAATCCGACGACATCCTCATCGGCGCCGACGGCATCCACTCCGTCGCCCGCCACATCCTCTACCCCAACGAAGGCGACCCCAAATTCTCCGGCCGCCTCCTCTGGCGCGCCGTCTCCGCGGCCCCGCCCTTCCTCACCGGCCGCTCCATGATCATGGCCGGCCACGCCGATCAAAAGTTCGTCTGCTACCCCATCGACCACGGCCTCATTAACTGGATCGCCGAACGCAATCTCGGCGCCAATGCCCACCTCCCCCGCCGCAACTGGAACCGCCTCGGCGACAAATCCTCCTTCGCCCCCGAATTCGAATCCTGGCGCTTCCCCTTCCTCGACGTCCCCGCCCTCATCGCCAGCGCCCACGAAGTCTACGAATTCCCCATGGTCGATCGCGACCCCGTCCCCCAATGGTCCTTCAACCGCGTCACGCTCCTGGGCGACGCCGCCCACCCCATGTACCCCATCGGCTCCAACGGCGCCTCCCAGGCCATTCTCGATGCCGATGCCCTCGCCACCGCCCTCACCCAACACCCAAACCCAATCGAAGCTCTCCAAACCTACGAAGCCGCCCGCCTCGCCCCCACCGCGCAAATCGTCCACAGCAACCGCCAACACGGCCCCGAAGTAGTCATGCAAATCGTAGAGGAACGCGCCCCCAACGGCTTCGAAAACCTCCACGACGTCATCGCACAATCCGAACTCGAATCCATCGCCCAATCCTACAAACGCACCGCCGGCTTCGACCGCGACACCCTCAACCAATCCAAATGACGCCCCCGCAACTCGCCTTCCTCTTCGAAGCCCAGGTCCACGTCGCCGCCCCCATCGAAATGGGCCCCGGACCCAACGGCGCCCACCGCGTCATCCCCATCACCGGCGGCATCGTCACCGGCCCGCGCATCAACGGCATCGTCCTCCCCGGCGGCGCCGATTGGCAGTGGATCCGCCCCGATGGCGCCGCCGAAATCGAAGCCCGCTACATCATCGAAACCAACGACGGCGCCCGCATCAACGTAGTCAATCGTGGCCTCCGCCACGGCCCGCCCGCCGTCCTCCAACGCCTCGCCGCCGGCCTCCCCGTCGACCGCGCCGAATACTACTTCCGCACCACCCCCGTCTTCCAAACCGCCGCCCCCCGCTACGAATGGCTCACCAAATCCGTCTTCGTCGCCACCGGCGAACGCCACCCGAATCACGTCCTCATCCAATTCTGGGAAGTCCAATAAACACCATGCGCCAAGCCATTCTCCTCTTCATCCTCGCCCTCTCCACCCAAGCCCAAAACTGCGCCGACCTCCTCCAACTCAAAATCGAAAACACCACCCTCACCGAAGCCAGCGATCAGCCCGCCGGCCGCCCCGTCACCGTCCGCAACGCCCCCGGCCCACTCCCCCTCCCGGCCCACTGCCTCGTCCACGGCGAAACCAACCATCACACCGGCACCGACGGCAAAGCCTATGGCGACAAGTTCGAAATCCGCCTCCCCAAAGCCTGGAAAGACCGCCTCCTCTTCCAGGGTGGCGGCGGGCTCAACGGCGTGCTCCACCCCGCCGTCGGCGTCACCGGCGCCGCCATCACCCCCGAAACAAAATCCGCCCTCCACTTCGGCTACGCCGTCGTATCCACCGATAGCGGCCACCAGGACCCCGGCGGCCCGCTCCCCGATGGCTCCTTCGGCGCGGACCCCTCCGCCCGCGACGACTACAACTTCCTCTCCACCAAACGCGTCACCGACGTCGCCCGCCAAGTGATCAAACACCACTACGGCCGCCCCGTCAAATACGCCTATTTCAAAGGGTGCTCCAACGGCGGCCGAGAAGCCCTCCAGATGGCCCAGCGCTACCCCGAATACTTCAACGGCATCATCGCCGGCGCCCCCGCCTTCAACCTCACCAACGCCGCCATCGCAGAAGCCTGGAACACCATGCAACTGGCCGCCGTCTCCCCCAAGCTCACCGAAGCCCTCACCGAATCCGATCTCCAACTCCTCGCCGCCAAAGTCCTCGAGCAATGCGACACCCTCGACGGCCTCAAAGACGGCCTCATCTTCCGCCCCGAAGCCTGCCGCTTCAACCCGGAAACACTCCCCCTCTCCCCCGCCAAAATCACCGCCCTCAAGAACATCTACACCGGCCCCAAAAACTCCCAAGGCAAAGCACTCTATAGCCCCTGGCCCTACGACTCCGGCGTCGCCGACCCCGGCTGGCGCATCTGGATGACCGGCCTCGGCAACGGCCAGGCCATCAACGTCCGCATCTTCCCGTCCTTCTTCAACGGCCTAGCCCTCGCCGGCGAAAAACCAGAAATCGATATCTTCCACTTCAACTTCGATACCGATCCCCCTCGCATCGCCCGCGCCGCCAAAGACATCAACGCCACCAGCACCAACTACACCAAATTCCGCCAGCACGGCGGCAAACTCATCCTCTACACCGGCATCAGCGACCCCGTCTTCTCCCCCCTAGACCTCATCCGCTACTACAAACAAATCCCTCACGACTTCTCCCGCCTCTTCCTCAGCCCCGGCATGTGCCACTGCCAGGGCGGCCCCGGTCTCGACGATTTCGATTCCCTCATCGCCCTCCAACGCTGGGTCGAAAACGGCGAAGCTCCCGAACGCCTAATCGCCGCCGGACGCGCCTTCCCCGGCCGCACCCGCCCCCTCTGCGCCTACCCCAAAACCGCAAAATACACCGGCAAAGGCGACCCCGAATCCGCCTCCAGCTTCACCTGCGCCCTGCCATAGCAAACCGCATGAACCTCCTCTTCGTCTGCAGCCGCAACCGTCTCCGCAGCCCCACCGCCGAAGCCATCTTCGCCAAATTCCCCGGCATCGAAACCGCCTCCGCCGGCACCAGTCCCGACGCCGACACGCCCCTCTCGCTCGACCTCATCGAATGGGCCGACCTCATCTTCGCCATGGAACCCGTCCACCGCAAACGCCTCAACGAGAAGTTCAAATCGGCCCTGCGAACGAAGAAAATCATCGTCCTCGGCATCCCCGATCGCTACACCTACATGGACCCCGCCCTCATCGAAATCCTGCAATCCAAAGTCACCCGCCACCTCCCCCGCTGAAGTGCATCGACGCCTGATATATTCATCCCATGCATCGGCCAGCCAACCCAGCCCTGTTCCTACTCCTGGCCGCCCCCCTCCTCGCCCAACCGGCCAACCGCGCCGACCTCGAACGCACCTTCACCCAATCCGTCCGCCCCTTCCTCACCACCTACTGCGTCAGCTGCCACGGCCCGAAATCCCCCGCCGCCCAGCTTGATCTCACAACCTTCCCCACTATGTCGGCCCTCTTAAACGACGGCCGCCGCTGGAGCCAGATCCTCGAACGCCTCGAAGCCGCCGAAATGCCCCCAAAAACGGCCCCCCAACCCCAGCCCGCCGCCCGCCAGGCAACCCTCAACTGGTTCCACGCCGTCCGCACCTTCGAAACCCGCAGCAACGCCGGCGACCCCGGCATCGTCCTCGCCCGCCGCCTCTCCAACTCCGAATACAACTACACCATCCGCGATCTCACCGGCGTCGACATCCGCCCCACCCGCAAATTCCCCGTCGACCCCGCCAACACCGCCGGCTTCGACAACTCCGGCGAAACCCTCAGCATGTCCCCCACCCTGCTGAAAAAATACCTCGACGCCGCCCGCGAAACCGCCTCCCACCTCTACCTCAAAGAGGACGGCTTCGCCTTCGCCCCCCACCCCATGCTCGCCGAAACCGACCGCGATAAATTCGCCGTCCACCAGATCATCGATTTCTACCACCAGCAAAATACGGACCTCGTCGACTACTTCCTCGCCGCCTGGCGCTACCGCCACCGCTCCGCCCTCGGCCAACCCGCCGCCACCCTCGCCTCCCTCGCCCGCCAACACAACGTCAGCGCCAAATACCTAACCACCATCTGGCAAACCCTCGAAACGCCCGAACCCATCGGCCCCCTCGCCAAACTCCAAGCCCTCTGGCGCTCTCTTCCAAAACCCCAACCCAACCAACCCGGCATCGCCCGCCCCGGCGCCGAAGCCATGCGCGCCTACATAACCAACGTCCGCAAGAAGGTCGAACCCCGCTTCATCAACATCACCGCCGGCGCCATCGGCACCGCCTGGCAGCCTCTCCTCATCTGGAAAAACACCCAATACGCCACCCACCGCCGGAAGTTCGATCCCCGCCAGCTCCAGGTCCAGGGCGAGCCCCCCTTTAATCAATCGAACGTCGTCGAACCCGAATGGGACAACGCCTTCGGCCCCGGCAAAACCATCCTCGTCGAAAACCCTCCCAACGATCCCGATCTCCAAGTCCCCACCGGCCAGCGTCCCCGCTACGAAGCCGCCTGGGCCCGCTTCTGCGCCGTCTTCCCCGACATGTTCTACAAGGAGTCCCGCGGCCGCAACTACTTCAGAACCGGTAAAGACGAAGGCCGCTACCTGAGCGCCGGCTTCCACAACGTCATGGGCTATTTCCGCGACGATCAGCCCCTCTCCGAACTCCTCCTCGACGACCAGCAACAGGCAAAGCTCAACCGCATGTGGCGCGAAATGGATTTCGTCGCCTCCATCAACATCCGCACCTACGTCGAATTCGCCAAGCTCGGCACCCGCGGCACCCGCGACGATTTCAAGGACAACGAACCCGAAGTCGGCGACATCGAAGTCGATCAAATCATCTCAGAACCCAAGCTCCGCAAGCTCGAAGCCGATTACCTCAAATTCGCCAACGGCGGCAGCGAAGTCGCCATCCAGGCCATCAAGACATTCTTCGATCAAGCCAACACCAGCATCCGCTGGGTCCAGAAAGCCCGCCGCGACGCCGAACCCGCCCACGTAAAATCGCTCCTCGAATTCGCCGCCCGCGCCTACCGCCGCCCCCTCTCCCCCGCCGAACAAGCCGACATAACGTCCTTCTACCGCGACGCCCGCGGGCGCTCCGCCAGCGATCACGAAGCCGCCCTCCGCGAAGCCATCGTGCTCATCCTCATGTCCCCGAAATTCTCCTACCGCATCGCCAGCCCAACCCCGTCCAATTACGATCTCGCCAGCCGCCTCAGCTACTTCCTCTGGTCCTCCATGCCGGACCCCGAACTCCTCCGCCACGCCGCCGCCGGCACACTGAACAATCCCGAAACACTAAAAACCCAAGCCCGCCGCATGCTCCACGATCCCCGCTCCCGCGCCCTCGCCGTCGAGTTCGGCACCAACTGGCTCGACATGCGCGACTTCGAACAAATCGGCACCGTCGACCGCGCCCGCTTCCCTTCCTTCAACGACTCCCTCCGCCAAGCCATGTTCGAAGAACCCATCCGCCTCCTCCTCGACGTCTTCCGTCACAATCGCCCCATCACCGACCTCCTCCTCGCCCCCGACACCTTCGTCAATCCCCCCCTCGCCCGCCACTACGGCATGCCCCCGCAAACCGGCGACGACAACACCTGGGCCCAAGTCCCCGACGCCAATAAATATGGCCGCGGCGGCCTCCTCCCCATGGCCGCTTTCCTAACCAAGAACGCCCCCGGCCTCCGCACCAGCCCCGTCAAACGCGGGTTCTGGGTCGCCCGCAATATCCTCGGTGACCAGATCCCACC
>CAMATG010000119.1 GCA_945860645.1 Candidatus Sulfopaludibacter sp. SbA3
GATTCTTTCGTATAGTGCCGCTCCTCCACCCGGAAGTCGGCCAGGAAGTTGTCGAAGCACCGCCGCGAAGTCTCTTCTTCCGTCTTCGCCACACGCTCGTCCATCACTTCCTTCTGCGAACTCAACTGCGCGCGCAACTGCGCAATCACTTCCCGCTCCCGGCTCACCGCGACATCCAGTCGCGCTTGCATCACGAAGAACGAAAGTAGCGACGACCCGGCGGCGACGAACACGGGTAGCAGCATCCAAATCAACGCGTCAGAATTCATACCTCACATAGGATCGGCAAAGAATCGAAAAAACTTTCGGGCTAGAGTACAAAAACTTGGGATAAGGATTAACCCTACTCGCTCATAGGGCTTTTCCGTTAGTCATAATAGCCACAGCCCCATGCTCGGCATCGACACCTACTCCCTCAAATCCCTCCGCTGGAACGTCTTTCAACTCCTCGATTACGCCCATTCCCAAAACCTCAAAGCCATCCAGGCCTCCGCCGTCAATTTCGAATCCCTCGACGACGCCTACCTCACCAAAGTCAAAGCCCACGCCGACTCCCTCAGCATCCACCTCGAACCCGGCTTCAACTGCATCTCCACCCTCGCCAAAAGCTGGAATCCCAAAGAAGAAACCCCGGCAAAATATCTGGCCAAAGCCATCCGCGCCACCAAAACCCTAAAAGCCCGCGCCTTCCGCGTCTTCATCGCCAGCCCCGCCGACCGCGCCGCCGGCACCACCCCCGAAGCCTTCATCGACGAAGTCGTCAAATCCCTCAAACAAATCCGCACCCAGGCCGAAGACGCCCAAATCAAAGTCGCCATCGAAAACCACGGCGAGTTCCACTCCCGCCATATCAAAACAATCGTCGAACAAGCCGGCCCCTCCTACACCGCCGTCTGCTACGACGCCGGCAACCCCGTCCTCACCGCCGAAGACCCCCTCGCCGTTCTCGAGAACCTCGCCCCCTACATCGCCTGCGCCCACATCCGCGACAGCGTCGTCTTCCCCCACCCCCGCGGCGCCGCCGTCCAGTGGACCGCCATGGGCGATGGCTCCATCGACCTCAAAACCCTCACAAACAAATTCCAACAACTCTGCCCGCAAGCCCCCTATCACCTCGAAATCATCACCGGCCGCCCCCCGCAAGTCATCCCCTACCGCGAAGCCGCGTTCTGGAAGACGGACCCGACAACCCCCGCCTCCTCCCTCGCCCGCTTCGAAAAGCTGGTCCGCGAAGGCCACCCCTTCATGGGCACCATGGTCATCCCCGCCCCCGGCGAACACACCGAAGCCCTGAAAATCCAGGAAAAGGTAGACCTCGAACGCTCCCTCGTCTACGCCCGAAAACTGATGCAATGATCGAACGCCGTACCTTCCTGCAACTCGCCCTCGCCCAATCAAACCCACTCCCCTGGTACCGCCGCGCCTACCGCTGGGGCCAAACCAACATCACCGAAAACGATCCCCCGAATTACGACATCCCCTGGTGGCGCAACCACTGGAAAGAAACCAAAACCCAGGCCGTCATCATCAACGCCGGCGGCATCGTCGCCTACTACCCCAGCAACTTCCCCCTCCACCACCGCGCCCAGTTCTTAAACAACAGAGACCTCCTCGGCGAACTCACCGCCGCCGCCCACAAAGACGGCCTCTTCGTCATGGCCCGCATGGATTCCAACCGCGTCGCCGAGGACTTCTACCAGGCCCACCCCTCCTGGTTCTGCTACGACAAAGCCGGCGAGCCCATCCGCGCCGCCGACAAATACGTCACCTGCATCAACAGCGCCTACTACAACGAATATCTCCCCCAAGTCCTCCGCGAAATCATCGACCGCACCCGCCCCGACGGCGTCACCGATAACAGCTGGGCCGGCCTCTCCCGCGACACCATCTGCTACTGCGAAAACTGCAAAAACAAGTTCGGCCTCGCCGCCGGTCTCGCGCTCCCCGAAACCGCCAACTGGGACGACGAAGCCTACCGCCAGTGGATCCTCTGGAATTACCACCGCCGCATCGAACTCTGGGAGTTCAACAACAAAGTGACCACCGCCGCCGGCGGGCCCCATTGCATCTGGTCCGGCATGAATAGCGGGTCGGTCACCCAACAGGCCAACTCCTTCCGCGACCTCCGTGAACTCGCCAAACGCGCCGAAATCATGATGCTCGATCATCAGCGCCGCGACGATTCGACCGGCTTCCAGCAAAACGGCGATACCGGCAAACGCGTCCACGGCGTTCTCGGCTGGGATAAACTCGCCCCCGAATCCATGGCCATGTATCAGTCCGGCCCCGGCTACTTCCGCCTCGCCGCGAAGCCCGCCGCCGAAGCCCGCATGTGGATGATCGCGGGCATCGCCGCCGGCATCCAGCCCTGGTGGCACTACATCGCCGCCCGCCATGAGGACCGCCGCATGCACCAGACAGCCCAGCCGGTCATGGCCTGGCACGAAAAGAACGAGCGCCTCCTCATCAATCGCGAACCCGTCGCCACCGTCGGCCTCGTCTGGTCCCAACGCAATACCGATTTCTTCGGCCGCGATCACGCCGACGCCCGTGTCGACGCTCCCTACACCGGCTGGATGCACTCGCTCGTTCGCGCCCGCATCCCCTATCTCCCCGTCCACATTGACGACATCGCCACCGCCAATGTGAAACTAATCATCCTCCCCAACATCGGCGCCCTCTCCGACCGCCAAGCCAACTCCATTCGCGTCTGGGTCGGCAAAGGCGGCCACCTCATCGCCACCGGCGAAACCAGCCTCTACAACGAGTGGGGCGACCCCCGCAAAGATTACGCCCTCGCCGATCTCTTCCACGCCCACCGCCCCACGCCGCCCCAGCGCCTCGGCAAGGAATCCTACGCCGAACAACACACCTATCTCCGCTTCACCCAACCCCTCCCCGGCTTCGAAGAAACGGACATCATCCCCTACGGTGGCCAACTCGCCCCGCTCACCGTGGACCCCGCCGCCAAAGTCCCGCTCACCTACATCCCGCCCTTCCCCACCTACCCGCCCGAAACCAGTTGGATGCGCCAACCCGTCACCAACATCCCCGGCTTAATCACTAGCGAACACGGCAACGCCAAGGTGGCCTTCCTCCCCGCCGATATCGACCGCCGCTACGCGCTCCAGCACCTCCCCGACCACGGCAACCTCCTCGCCCACATCGTCAAGACAACCCTCGCCACCGACCTCCCCATCAAAGTCGAAGGCCCCGGCCTCATCGACGTCCACCTCTACCGCCAAGGCACCAAACACATCGTCCATCTGGTCAACCTCACCAGCACCGCCACCTGGCGCGCCCCGCTCGAAGAGCTGATCCCCGTCGGCCCCATCAAAGTCACAATAAATGCGCGCACCATCACCGTTCCCTCTATACTCGATCACGAGCTCCTCGTTTTCGAATAACCATGCAACGCCGCCTTCTTCTGACTCTTCCCGCCGCCCTGCTAAACGGCGCCGGACGGCCCATCGGCACCGCGCTCCAAGCCGCGGTTGGCCCCAAAGGCGTGCCCGGCATGGTCGCCGCGGTCGCCACGTCAAATGAGATTACCTTCCAAGGCGCCTACGGCAACGTCACCATGGACACGGTCTTCCGCATCCACTCCATGACCAAGCCGGTCACCTCCGTGGCCGCCATGCAACTCGTCGAAAAGGGCGAACTCCGCCTCGACGACCCCATCGAAAAATACCTCCCCGAACTGGCAAAGTTGAAAATCCTCACCGGCTTCGACGCCAACAAAAAGCCTCTTCTAACCCCCGCCCGCCGCCAGCCCACCATCCGGCAACTCCTCTCCCACACCGCCGGTTTCGGCTACACCAGCTGGGACGCGAACCTCGCCCAATACGGGGGCGGGGAACCACCGCTCCTCTTCGAACCCGGCACAAAATGGCAGTACGGAACGAACGTCGACGTCATCGGCAAAGTGGTCGAACGCCTGTCAAAACAGACCTTGGAGCAATACTTCCAAGCCAACATCTTCGCCCCGCTCAACATGCGCGAGACGACGTTCACGCCCAATCAAGCGCTCCAACAACGCCTCGCCCCCCGCGGCGTCCGCCAGCCCGACGGCACCTGGAAAGAGGAGAAGGTGCCCATGCCCGCCAAGATCACCCCCAACGGTGGAGGCGGCCTCGTCAGCACCGCGGCCGACTACGTCAAGTTCATGCAGATGTTCCTCAAGGGCAATAAAACCGTCCTCAAACCCGAGTCCATCGCCGCCATGCGCAAGAACCAAATCGGCGCCCTCAGCATCCGCAAAATGGTCAGCACGAACCAGACGCTGACCCGCGATTTCGGCTTCCATCTCGAAGCCCACGACAAGTTCGGCCTCGGCTTCCAGATCAACGAAACGCCCTACAAAGGCGGCCGCGCCGCGGGCAGCCTCGCCTGGGCCGGCTTCTGGAATACGTTCTTTTGGATCGATCCCAAATCGAACCTCTGCGCCGTCATGCTCATGCAAACCGCGCCCTTCTTCGACGAACTCTCCATCGCCGCCCTCCAGGCCTTTGAACACGCCGTCTATCAATAGAAACTACCGGCAGGCCCCCACCGGCAGCGTTAACACCACCTCGGCTAAATCCGCGTCGCCCGCAAACGCAACCTCTGGCGTTCGAACAGTCAGGAACCCTCGTCCCTGCGCCAACTTCGCATACTCCTCGCACCGCGACACAATCGGCCCGTAAAGGTTCAGCGCGCCATAAATCCGCCCGGCCTTCCCCGTCAACAGCGGAGCTCGAAACGCCCCGGTCTCGTCTGTCTCAGCCAGCCGCACGCCATAGCCGCCATCCGCCAAATGGACCGAGATCTTCTTCGCCGGCGTCCCGTCCCGGTACACAACTCGCCCGGTGATAAAGATCCGTTTGTCCAGCTGCGGAACCCGGATCTCCACACCTTCCACCTTTTCTCCGTCCCGTATCGTCACCACGCCCGCTTTGCTCGCGTCCTCCGTGCCCGGATAGTAGACCTTGCCAAACGGCGTGCTTCCCGAACGGTCTCCCCGCTTGTTCGCCACCACCCGCACAGTTCCCGTCGGCGCATCCCGCATCGTAAAGACGCCGTCGGCTTTCGTACACTCAATCGCAAACAGCAATTGTTTCTCCGGGGCGTCGGTCAGCTCCAGGTCCACACAAACACCCGGCATCGGCTTCCCCTCCGGATCCACCACCCGTCCGCTCAGGGAGTTGTCCGGCGTCAGCCAAAACCCAACGCTGACCCCATTCGTCGCCGTCAGTTCCACTTCGCTCGATGCCGATTGCCCCCTCCGCCCCCCGGCGCCCGCCACATCCAGGTGGCGGACTTTTGTCCCCTTCGGCAACTCCGCCTGCACCGTGTACTTGCCCGGCGGCAGGTTATACATCTCGTACAACCCATCGCCGTTGGTTACCGTTTCCATCAACGTCGATCCGCTCTGTATCCGCACCTTCACTCCCGCCAAATTCCGCAGCGTCTTCCACTCCGAATCCATCAGAGTTACTTCACCGGAAAGCCGGTTCCCCTTCGCAGTCCCGGGCAGCCCTCGCAGAAACAGAAGATCGTCCGCGGCCGTATTGACGCGCTGTGTCCGATGGCACCCATACGCCTCCCACTTGCCGGCAGTCTTGGCAGGGTGCAGATAGAACAACACCCGTTCGCCCTCCTTGAACTTCGGCGCACAATTGTGGCCCGGCTGGTCCAGCTCCAAAACAGCCCCGATCTTCGTTCCCTTAAACGCCTCCTCCACCCGTACCCGCGCGGTCTGCTCGCCGATTTCCATTTGCGCAAAACTCGCCGCCTCCACCCGCCCCACAAACACCAACGGCGACTCCTCCCACGCTCCCTTCGCCGACGGTCCCACCGAGCAACTGCACCCCCACGCGCCAATCCCCGTAACCAGCAGTAATAGTAAAGTACGCATAAGTACCCGCACTCAAATGTTACCCTCCAAACATGGCGCTCCGCTTGGCCCTCTCCCTGCTCTCCCTCGCCGCCATCGCCCTGGCCTGCTCATGTGATCCTGGCACCATCTGCGACCGCATCGAGCGCCACCCCGTCATCTTCCTCGGCGAAGTCGTTGAAGGTGGCCTCCAGCCCGGCGAGGACCCCTGGAAAGGCGTCGCCGGCACAGTCCGCCTCCGCCTCCGCGAACTCTACAGGGGGCTCCCGGCCGATACCAAGGAGGTCTCTATCCAGTTGATGTTCAGCCAGGGCATGTGTTCCGGTTCCCCCTATCGCAACGGCGAGCAAATTCTGGTCTTCACCCGCCGATCCGCCAAAGGGGAGTTGAGCGATGGCATGTGCACCGCCAGCGGGTCCGCCAAAGACTACCCCGAAGACCTCGCCTACACCCGCCGTTACTTCGCCGGCCAAACCACCACCTCCATCCGCGGCCGCGTCGTCTCCTACCGCGCCTGGGATACCCCCATCCCCAACGCCCGGCTCGTCGCTCAGGGCCAGGGCAGGGAATTCACCGCCACCACCGCGCTCAATGGTCACTTCGAAATTCCCAACCTGCCCGCGGGTTGGTATACCGTCACCGCCCACGCCAATGGCTACTCGCTCGCCGAACCACCCCGGCCCTTCCCACTCTCCGCGCGCTCCTGCAAGGAGCTGGACCTCAGACTGGAACCCACCAACACAGTAGAAGGCACCCTTACCGACACCGCCCACAGCCCCGTCCCCAATCTCAAAGTCTACTTACGCAATCCCAAAGGGAAGGCGGAATATGGCGCCGAAGCCCGCACCGATTCGCTCGGCCGCTTCCGTTTCCCCCACGTCAATCCCGGTACCTACGAACTCTACGTCAGCCCCCACGGCCTCGAACCCCGCTCCCCCGTCGCCCGTACCGTCCACCCCCAACCCATCACCGTCACCCCCGCGTCCAAAATCACCAATATCGCCTTCACCATCCTCAAGCTCGCACCCACCCGCAAAATCCACGTCCACCTCACCTGGCCCGACGGCTCCCCCGTCCGTTCGGTCACCGTCACCTGCCCCCCAACGGAACCCAACAAAATCCCCAACTGGGCCGAGCCCTCCGGCACCACCAACGATGCCGGCATCGCCACCTGCACCACGCTCACAGACCGCTCCTACACCGTCACCTTCACCGAAGCCGGCTTCCGCCCGCGAGGCACCCTCACCCACCCCCTCCGCGCCCCCGTCCCACCCGGCAACAACGACACCAACGTTCACCACCGCCTCTCCCCAGCCGACCGCGCAGCCATCAAAGACTAGCCACGCGCCCCCACTACACCACCGCTTTAATCCCAAACGCCCAAGCCATCAACAGCGCCGGCACCGCCGTCACCGTCCCATGCGGCATCGACAGCGCATCGGCCGACTCCAGCGTCACCCGGTCCTTCCCCGCAATCCCGCGAATATTCTCCCAGGTCTGCTTCACGCGCCCTTTAGCCACAATCATAATCACCGCAACAATCCCCGCCAGAATCCCGGAAAGAATCCCCAAAACCACCCAATTCAGCGTCCCCATCAACGCCCCATACGCCCCCATCAGCTTCACATCCCCGCCCCCGCGCCCGCCCACCAGAAAGAACAAAAAGTACACGCCAAACCCCACCAAAAACCCAAACAAACCAACCTTCAACATCTCCCAGCCGCCCACATACCATCGCGCCCCCAGCGCGAAAACAGTAACAGGAATCGTCAGCCAGTTAGGAATCGTACGGTCCCGCAAGTCAGTAAGTGACGACACAATCGCCAACACAAACATGCCCCACCGCAGTAAGTCCGGTAATGTCTCCATGAGTAACTAATCCACCTTTGGACGCCGCTTGTGCCAGTCCGTCCGCTCCTGATATCTCTGCCCCATTCCCAGAATCAGATTCTCCTGGAACGGCCGCGAAACCACGCTCATCCCCAACGGCAACCCGCCCGCAAACCCGCACGGCATCGATAGCCCCGGCAACCCCGCCAGGTTCCCCGCCGCGCTCAAATCCCGCAGCCCTCGCGTCGGCAGCGTCACCCCGCGATTCACAATCCCCGCATCGGCGTCCATGTCCTGCGCCACCGGCGAGGCGACGTTAATCCGGCTCGGCGCCAGCAACACATCCACCCCGTCAAACAACTTCCCAAACATCTCCTGCACCAGCCGCCGCACCCGCATGGCCTTCAAATAATCCCGCGCCGAATAGTCGAAGGACGCCTTCAAACCCAGAATCTGATTCTGATCGGCCAACTGCTCCACCTTGCCCGAAGCAATCAAATCCTCGAAAATCGATGACGCCTCGCACCCGATAATCGTGCTCGCCGCGGCCGAATACGGCATCTCCGGCAGCGCCACTTCCTTCATCGTAAAGCCCATCTCCCGGAACGCCGCATAGGTGTCGGCAAACACCTTCGCCACCTCCCGGTCGGCGATCAACTCCAGGTCCCGAGGCGCGTACCCGATCGTGATCTCCTTGTTCGGCCGCACATACTCCGGCGCGTAGTAAAAGGATTTCCCCGCCGACCCCGGATCGTCCGAATCCCCGCCCGCAATCGCCGCCAGCACAATCCCGCAGTCCACCGCGGACCGGCACATCGGCCCGATCTTATCCAGCGTCCACGACAACGCCATCGCCCCCGCCCGGCTCACTAACCCATAAGTAGGCCGCAGTCCAGTCACTCCACAAAACGCCGCCGGAGTAACAATCGAACCCCACGTCTCCGAGCCCAGCGCAAAAGGAACCAACCCCGCCGCCACCGCCGACCCGGGCCCGCTCGACGATCCGCCAGCCCACCGTCCCGTGTCCCACGGATTCAACCCCGGCCCGTTCACCGACGCCGCGGCATACCGATACCCGCCGCCGCCGGCCAACTCCACCATCGCCAACTTACCCACACAAATCGAACCCGCCGCGTCCAGCTTCTTCACCACCCGCGCATGCTCATCAAACACCTGTCCAGCATACGGTTTGGCGCCCCACGCCGTAGGAAACTTAGCAAAACTAACCAGGTCCTTCGCGCCATAGGGGATACCCTGCAGCGGCCCCCGCACCCGGTCCCGCTTCAGTTCCTTATCAATGTCCTTCGCCTTCGAAATCGAAGGTTTCCGCAACAAGGCCGCCAACGCGTTGTACTTCGGACCGAGCTTCTCCAGCCGTTCCAGCCAGGCCTTGGTCAACTCCTGGCACGAGAACTCTTTGGCAACCAGTTTGGCATGTAGCTCCCCAATGGAGAGCCAGAAAACCTCGGGGGAACTAATATGCTTTGAAGGCAAAGGCCGGCTCCGTCGCCATCGGGATCTCGAACTTCGCGAGGGCGGCGCCATTCGCCTTGACCTGTTCCCGCCGTGCAGTCAGCTCATCGGCCGCCGTCGTGGTCTGAGCGGGGGCAACGGTCGCGCCCGCAAACAAAGCCCAAGCCAATTCTCGTCGCCGCATATGGCAATTCTAGCCGAAACTAATGCCCGGCCAAAGACTCAATCGCCGCCTTCTCCATCACAGCCCGCGGCGCCGTCTCACCCGTAAAGATCTCAAACTGCCGCGCCGCCTGCTCCAGGAACATCGCCAGGCCGTCAATCGTCTCGGCCCCCTGATCCTTGGCCATCTTCAGCAGCTTCGTTTCCCGCGGGTTGTAGACCATGTCGAACACCAGCTTGCCCGGGATCCGGTCGTCAAAGAAGCACTCATCGGCATTCGGCCACATCCCCATCGGCGTGCAGTGCACCACCACGTCGAACATCCGCGTCGAGGCCATCTCGCGCGACAACGGCTCGCCGTTGCAGATCCGCGCCAGCGCCCGCACCCGGTCCAGGTTCCGGCCCACCAACGACACCTTCGCGCCCGCGTCAGCCAGCGCAAACGCCGCCCCCCGCGCCGCTCCGCCATTCCCCACAATCAGCGCCGTCGATTTCCCCAGCTTCAACCGCTTCGCCAGCGGCACCGTCACGCCCTCGGCGTCCGTGTTCGTCCCGCGCCACTTCCCGGCCTTTTTCCAAATCGTGTTCACCGCGCCAATCCGCTTGGCCAGCGGTTCCACCGTGTCCAGGTACCGGATCACCTTCTGCTTATGCGGAATCGTAATGCTCGCCCCGGAAAGCGGCATCGCATCGGCCATAACGAAGAAGTCCTTCAACTGGTTTCCGTGCACCAGAAACGGCAGGTACACCGCGTCCATCCGCTTGCTCTGAAACGCCCGGTTATGGACGTTCGGGGAAATGGAATGGCGCACCGGATCGGCCACCACGCCGTAGATCTTGGCCGCCTTGGTGAACTTGTCCACCCGGTACAAGTGCCGCAACATCCGCGCGCTCACCTGGCCCGATGCCGTACCCTCCGCCGCGTTCGGCGCCGCATAGGTATACAGCCCGCCAAACGACGGTGCCAACACTCGCGTCGAAAACCCGGGCTCGCCCATCGCCAATACGATCAGCTTCTCCCGCGGATGCGCCTTGGCCAGCGCCAACATCTTCTGCGCGTCACTCGGCTTCTTCGCCGTCGTCACTATCTTATAGGCGTAGGCCGGAATCTTAGCCATCCGCTTGAACACCGGTTCAATGGACGGCGTGCCTTCGAAGTTATGGTAGCTGATGACTAACTTACAGCCGTTCCGCAGGGTCTCCAACTTATCGGTGGCGTTCTCGGCGCTTTCAATCTCCAGGTCCACCGCGACAGCCCCGGCTTCCACCGCGGCCTCCAGAATCCGGATCTGCTCCGGAATACTGCCGTCGTACTTACCGTGGTTCTGATGCCGCCGAACCGTCGCCAACACCGTGCACTCCGGGTTTTCGGCCAGAAAGCGCGGCAACGCCTTCACGCCGTCCATCGGGTGCGGCAGATAGTCCAGCCGGAACTCAAGGAACTTCTCGCCGCTCTCAACCTCGGAGCGGGCGTGCGCCATCAGTTTCTCAACCGTGTTGAGACCCAGGGCAATGCAGATTTTAGGAAGGGTAGGCTGGGCGGGCATGGTTCTATGCTGGAATTGGAGGCGCGGAAATACAGCTTATCATTAGCCGCGTACCCCGGCCAATGACGTCGTCAAGCTTTCTAAGACCGGAAGCCCGGTACGGCTTCTGATTTCTTCCGCCAATCGCGCCATCGAGACCTGTGCCAGCACAATGCCGGCCACCCCGCGCGCCGCCATCTCTTCGGCTGCCGCGATTAGCCGCCGGTCATGTTCGGCGCGCTCCCCGCGCAGCAGGGCCTCCAACGCCCCGGCGTCGCAGCTCACCTCGATCTCCACCTCCGGCTGAAAGTGCCGCAGCCACGCCACCGACGTGTCAACCGTCGACGGAAACGTCGCCACCAGCCCGATCGGGCCCGCGAACGTCACCGCGGCCCGCTCCAGCATCGGCTCATCGATCTTCAGCGCTCGCACCGGCAGCCCGTCGCGGATGGCCGCCATCTGCACCGGCCCCAGCGCCGAACAGGTCACCAGCACCGTGCCCACGCCATACTCCTCCACCGCCTGTAGGATCAGGCTGCGCAACCGCGTCACCGCCCGCCCCCAGTCCTGCGTCCGCAGATGCCCCATCACGCCCTCGTCCAGGATGTTCACCGGCGCCATGTCAGCCGCTTCCCGGAGGTAGAACTCCGACACCGGGTCCACCGATGGCCGCGCCGCGTGGAGCAGCAGTAGTCTATTGGGCAAGCCGAACCTCTTTCAACCGGAGCGTCCCGGCGATCTTGTTGTCGAACTTCTCCGACTGCCGCCGTTGCAGCGTGATCGAGACCCAGCTCCCACCCGCTGGGACCGGGAACTCCACCGCCATCCGCTCCGGCGCCATGGGCGTGGAGACATCCAGCCGCCGCGCATCGGCCACATCGGCGATCCGGAAGAACGGCCGCTGGTCCGTCGTAAGCCCATCGGCCTCCGCAACCGCCTCGAACCGCCACCGGCCCGCCTGGAGAAAGGTCTGCTGGGACACGTGGCCGTACGCCAGGTTGTCCTTCCCGTCGAAGGTCACCGTCAACCCGCCAC
>CAMATG010000120.1 GCA_945860645.1 Candidatus Sulfopaludibacter sp. SbA3
TGCTCGGGGTAATGACGGCCATCATGACGGAGCAGATCAAGTTCGGAACCGCGGCTTCGGACCCCCCCTTTCTGAGCGTGATGCTCGGCGATATGCTCGTGTTCGGCGGCTTGGTGGCAGCTGGCATGCTAATGCGCAGGTCACCGGCCGCTCATAAACGGGTAATGCTCATTGCGACTCTCGTGCTGACCGATGCTGGGTTTGGCCGATGGCTCAGTCCGAAAATCGTGGAGTGGATGGGTCTGAAGAACTATTGGGAGTTGAAGACCTTCTCGGAGGGTGCCTGGCCGTTCATACGGTTCCAGCTGCTTCCTGTCTACACACTGATCGCCGCTCTCGGTGCGTTCGATCTGTTCACTCGGAAGCGGTTGCACCCGGTATATCTCCGGGCGATTGCGTGGTCTCTCCCGATTCACTTCCTTGCCGGATGGCTGTACTTTCAGCCGTTCTGGAAGTCAGCCGCCTTGCGGATCATCGGACGGTAAGTTTCGGGCCTGATTTCGCGGCGTCGAAGACGCGGGTTATGGCTGGGCGCGGAGAATTTGCAGGGCCTGTTCGGCCTGGGAGAAGAATTGATCTCGTTCGGCGGCGTTGGCGAAGGGGAGGTTGGCGGATTTGTAGTGGGCCACTTCGGCTTGCCAGCGGGCCGCTAGTTTGGCGCGGGTGGCGGGGTTGGGCTTGGGGTTGCCCACGTAGAGGGGGTTGGTGTGGCCTTGGACTTGGGGTTCGCCTTCCACCTTCTTCAGCGCGGCGCGGGCGGCGTACCAGGCTTCGGTGGCGGGGGCTTTTAGGGTTAGTGATTTGCCGGTTTTGGCGGTGGCGATGACTTCGCCGTTGCGGACCAGCTCGAAGGTCTCGATATCCTGGTGGAACGTGGCGGTGGCGGTGATTTCGTTGCCGTTTTTGGCGATTTCGACGAGCGGGCCGTTGGAGACGGTGACTTCGGCTTTGGCCACGGCGGCGGCCCAGGCGGTGTAGGCGGATTGGCCGGGTTGCGCCTTCACCAGCGTGCGTTCGGGGCCGAGGAGGGGGATGTGTTTGGGCCAGGGGAGGAAGCGGCCGAGGGGGACCGGGAAATCGCTGCCGGCGATGCCGGTGACGCGGAAGCCGGCGTTGAGGAGTTCGTACCACTCCTCCGTCCAGAGCTTGCCGAATTGGAAGACTTCGAGGAATTGGATGTTCTTCAGAGCCAGGTCCATGAGGAGCGTGGAGTGGGCCATGGAGCCGTGGAAATGGGCGTAGCCGGTGAGGGCGCCGGCGGCCTTTCCCTTCTTGAAGATCTCGGCGGGCCAGGGAGCGGCGGCGGGTTCGTTGGCGTACATGGCGCCGACGCTGAGGGGACGGACTAGCTGGTTGCCGCCGAGGAGTTCGACGTGGCCGTAGTATTCGCTGCGAGACTCCTGGCCGGAACGGATGGAGTACCCTTTGCTTCGGGCTTCGCCCGAGGGGCCGAAGGCGTATTGGGGAGCGGCGTCGATTTGGCGTTGGAGTTGGAGGAAGTTGGCGACGTTCAAGTCTTCGGCTTCGAGCCATTGGAGGAACGTCTGGTTTTCGGCGACGGTGCGGGGGAGGTGGATGTGATCGTCGCCGGAGAGCCAGTTTTTGGTGGATTCGTTCCAGCGGGTGAGGGTTAGGTTGATGGGTTTGGTTTCGCCGGGTTTGAGGGTGAACGATTGGGTGACGGGGGTGAAGAAGAGTCCGCGGTAGGCTTCGATTTTGTAGTCGCCGGGGGGGAGGTCGAAGGTGGCTGTTTTCGAGAGCAGGTAGAAGTGGGATTGGTCGTTGGCGGCGACTTCGAGGGTTTGCGGGTTGGGGGTGCGGCGCCAGAGGGTGTCGCGGTAGAAGAGGTCGACTTTGATGGGGAGAATGGCGTCGACGGGGAAGAGGCGAAAGGGCTTGTCGGATTTCTGGAGGTAGATGCGGGTGGGGTAGTTGGAGGTGAGTTGGAGGTGGGAGAGGGTTTGGGTTTGGCGGAGTTGGGCGAGGGCGAGGGTGACGGTGAGGGCGAGGAACATCCAGAGGCGTGGCATTTGCAGGGAGTTTATCAGTTGCGAATGGCGCTGGTGTGTAATAGCATTTCGGCAAGATGAAGAAAGCTTTACGATGGGCGGTAATAGTCGGGTTTGGCGTGTTTGTGGCGGCGCAGGCGGTGCCGTTGTACCCGCGGACGAATCCGGTGGCGCCGGCGACGGCGGCGTTGAGCAACCAGGTTGAAGTCCCGGAGGAGATGGACAAGATTCTGCAACGCTCCTGTTGGAACTGCCATTCGAACGACACGAAGTGGCCGTGGTATGCCCACGTGGCGCCGGTTTCGTGGCTGATTGCGAAGGATGTAGACAAGGCGCGGGAGGTGATGAATTTCAGTTCGTGGACGGAGCAGGCGGGGAAGAAGTTGCAGTTGGCGGTGGGTATGCTGGCTGCGTCGTGCGCGGATGTGACGGTGGGGCGGATGCCGAAGCCGGAGTACGTGTTCTTGCATAGCGAGGCGATGCTGAATGAGGCCGACAAGAAGGACTTTTGCGGGTGGACACAGCGGGAGGGGAAGAAGTTGTTGGTATTGAAGCGGAAGTTGGCGGCGGCGGCTAACGGACAGTGAGGGGGACGGGGTTGGCTGGGGCGCCGTCGACGGTGATTTGGAGGATGGGTGCGGCGGGAAGAGTGGGGGGCAGGCGGAGGTTGATTTGGTCGAGGCCGGGGTATTGGTTTTGCGGGCCGGCGTAGAGGATTTCGACTGGTTGATTGTTGAGGGTGGCGGTGATTGTTTCGTGGGCGCGGAGGCCGGTCGAGTAGAGGGTTAGGATGCCAGCGGGGGAGGCTTCCTGCGGGCCATTGAGGAAGATGCCGGGGGCGGTTTTGGCGAGCTGCATGGCCGCGCTGGATTGGGTTTCGCCGTTGCGGGTGACGCGGAGAATGGCGGGGCCGGGTTGGGCGGTTTCGGGGATTTGGAAGTTGATTTGGGTATCGTTGGCGAAGGACTGGGTGACGGGGTGGGCGCGGTTGGCTGAATCGATTATGGTGAGTTGGGTGTTGGCTAGATTGACGCCGAAGAGCGTGGCGATGGAGGCGGGGGCGAGGGTGATGGGTTGGTAGCTGGCGGCGTTGGTGACGACGGGGGCGGCGGTTAGGGCTTCGGCGGATTGGCGGATGGTGGTGCAGGAATCGGCGTGTTGGGGGCAGTAGAGCTGGTAGCCCTCGGAATCGGTTTTGGCGTCGTTGATGAGGTGCCAGAGCATGACGCCGGAGGATGCTTGGTCGTTGGTGGCGGATTGGAGCCAACGTTGGAAAATGGCGGCGCGAGCGGGGTCGGGACCGGTTTTGCCGTATTCACCGAGGTAGGCGACTTTGCCGTTTTGGCGGGCGATTTCTTCGTGGCGGCGGATGTAAAGGGCGGCGTCGGCGGTGTCGTTCATGCGCCAGTTGGTGGGGTAGAGGTGGTAGCTGAGGAGGTCGAGTTCGGGGATTTGGGCGAGGCGGTGGAAGCTGCAGCCATCGGAACCGGCGACGGTGTAGCGGTTGGAGAGGCCGGGGTAGAGGGACGGGTCGTCATCGAAGCCTTCGCCGCCATCGGCTATGAGGTGGTTGGCGTCGAGTTGCTTGATGAAGGCCGCCATTTCGGCGGTCCAAGCGAGGAGGGCGTTGGCGTTGCCGGGGTTGCGGAGTTCGTTGCCGAGTTCCCAGGCTAGGATGGCGGGTTCGTTGCGGTAGGTGAGGCCGGTGATGGTGTTGCGGCGGTCGATGATGGTGCGGACGTAGTTTCGATACCAGTCCTTGATGCGGGGTTCGGTGTAAAAGAGGGCGGATTCGGACTGGGTGGGTGTGCGGCCGAGGTGCCAGGCGACGTAGCGGCGGATGCCGCCGTAGGCGTCCCAGTTGTTGGTGAATTTGAGGATTAAGCGGAGATTGCGGGATTTGGCGAGGGCGATGGAGCGATCGAGGGCGACGAGGTTGGCTTCGTTGTAGACGCCGGGGGCGGACTGGATGGCGGCGGGGTCCTGGGCGGCGGGATGGTCGTTGTGGGCGTTGGCGCGGACGACGGTGAGTCCGAGGGAGGCCATCTTGTCGTAGGTCTCTTCGACGGCGGCGATGCGGCCGTAGGCGACATCGGCCTGATTGTAGTAGACGTTGTTGCCGTGGAAGCGAAAGGGGAGGCCGTTGAGGGTCAGGAGGGCGCCTTGGCGGCGGACGAATTGGCGGTCGTTGATGAGCGGGAGTTGGCGGGAGGAGGACATTGCGATACCGGGATTTTCGCGGGCGGTGACGGCGTTGGCGGGGAGCGTTCGCTGGGCGTTGACGGAGACGGCCAGGGCGAGCCCGACCCACACGCGAGTGGAGGCCATGGAGGGCATTGTATGCGATTGGACGGGAAAACCCGCTACAATCTCCCGCATATGCGTATTTTTGCCGTCCTTGTGGCCGCGGTCGCGGCGTTGGCGCAGCCGCGCGATCCGAAGGTTTTCGAGACGCTGTCGTTCCGGGCGGTGGGGCCAACGACGATGGGCGGGCGGGTGTCTGACATCGAGGGCGTGCCCGGGAACCCCAACGTGGTTTACGTGGGGACGGGCGGGGGCGGGTTGTGGAAGACGCTGGACGGGGGCATGACTTGGGCGTCGTTGTTCGATGACAAGACCACGATTTCGGTGGGCGATTTGGCGCTGGATCCGCGGAACCCGGAGGTGGTGTGGCTGGGGACGGGCGAGGCGAATATGCGCAACAGCGTGTCGTTCGGCGATGGAGTGTATAAGTCCACCGACGGCGGGAAGAGCTGGAAGCACATGGGGCTGGCCGATACGGAGCATATTGCGCGGGTGCTGGTGAATCCGCTGGATCCGGAGGTGGCGTATGTGTGCGCGGTGGGGCACCAGTCCGGGCCGAACGAGGAGCGGGGCGTGTTCATGACTACCGATGGGGGGAAGACGTGGCAGCGGACGCTGTTTGTGGATAGCGGGCACGGGTGCGCGGATTTGGAGATCAATCCGAAGAATCCGAATGTGTTGTATGCGGCGATGTGGCGGTTTGAGAGAAAGGCTTGGAATCATACGTCGGGGAGCGAGAAAAGCGGCGTGTTCCGTTCGACGGATGGGGGGCGGACGTGGAAGAAGTTGGAGAAGGGGTTGCCGAAGTTGATTGGGCGGGTGGGGGTGAAGGTGGCGCCATCGAACCCGTCGGTGGTGTATTTGGCGGCGGAGTCGAAAGAGGGGACGCTGTATCGTTCGACGGATGGCGGGGACACGTTCGCGGAGATGACGCGGGCGCGGGAGGTGGTGGCTCGGGGGTTCTATTATGCCGACTTGCGGGTGGATCCGGTGGAGGAGAACCGGGTGTACGCAGTGGCGTCGTTGTTGCAGATTTCGACCGATGCGGGGAAGACGTTTAAGGCGACGGCGCGGGGGATTCACATCGACTTCCACTCGCTGTGGATTGACCCGTTGAACCCGGCGCGGATGTGGGCGGGATCTGACGGGGGGATTTCGCTGTCGAACAATCGCGGGGATTCGTGGGAGAGCATTTTGAACATTCCGCTGGCGCAATACTACGCCATTCATGCGGACAACCGGCTGCCGTTTTATAACATCACGGGCGGGCTGCAGGACAACGGGACGTGGACGGGGCCGTCGCGGACTCGGACCGGTGGAATTGCGCCTTCGGATTGGAAGATGGTGACGGGCGGGGACGGGTTCTTTGCGACTGTGCATCCGGATAATCCGAATGTGTTTTTGACGGAATCGCAGGGCGGGCGGCTGTCGATGACCAATATTGAGACGGGGGAGCAGCAGGCGGTGGCGCCGCAACCGCAGGCGGGGCGCGTGGCGGATTTGAAGTACCGATTCAACTGGAACACGCCGATTGTGACGTCGCCGCACGGCGGGCAGACGGTGTTTTTCGGCGGGAGCGCGTTGTTCCAGACGCGGAACTTCGGGCGGGCGTGGGAGCCGATCAGTCCGGACTTGACGCGGAATATCCGGGAGCGGATGAAGTCCGCCGGGGGGCCGATCTGGTATGACAATTCGACGGCGGAGAACCACGGGACTATTGTTTCGATTGGAGAGTCGCCGGCGAAGGCGGGCGTGGTGTGGGTGGGGACAGATGACGGGAATGTGCAGGTGACGCCGGACAGCGGGAAGACGTGGAACAACGTTGTGGGGAATTTGCCGAAGGAGTTGAATGAGTCGTGGGTGTCCCACGTGGAGCCGTCGCGGACGAATGCGACGACGGCTTATGTGGCTTTAGATCGGCACTTCTGGGACGACTACGGGCCTCATATTTTCAAGACCACCGATACCGGGAAGACGTTTGCGCGGGTGACCAACGGGCTGCCGGCGAAGGCGTATGTGCATGTGGTGCGGGAGGACCCGAAGAATCCGCAGTTGCTTTATGCGGGGACGGAGGTGGGGCTGTTTGTTTCGTGGAATGCGGGCGGGAGCTGGCAGCGGCTGTCGGCGAAGAATCTGCCGAATGTGGCGATTCACGATATTCTCGTGCACCCGCGGGAGAACGACCTGATTCTGGGCACGCATGGGCGGAGCATTCTGATTCTGGACGATATTGCGGCGTTGCAGCAGCCGCCGGGTGAGGGGACGAAGCTCTATGCGCCGCGGGTGACGTACCGGTTTGCGAACCGGGGCGCGGGGGGCGGAATGGACGATGGAGGATCGAAGGTTTTTAAGGGCGCGAATCCGCGGTATGGCGCGCCGATCACCTTTTCGGTGGCCGGGACGGGGACGGCAAAGGTGGAGATTGTGGATGCGGCGGGGAAGGTGATTCGGGAGGTGAGCGAGCCGCGAGGGCGTGGCGAGGCGGCGCCGGCGGCGGGGCTGCGGCGGCTGGTTTGGGACTTGCGGCACGAGGGGCCGAAGATTCGGCGGGCGGCGGCGGAGGGGGCGGAAGAGGGGCCGGGGGTAGCGCGGGGGCCGAAGGCGGCGCCGGGTGTTTATACGGTGCGGCTGACGGTGGGGACGACGAAGTTGGAAGAGAAGTTTGAGGTTCGTCTGGACCCGGGCTTGACGGCGTCGGCGGCGGATTTGCAGGAGCAGTTGACGTATGGGCTGAAGGTGCGGGATATGCAGTCGGAGGTGAATACGACGCTAAAGGCGATTGATGCGTTGAAGGACCAAATCCGGGCGATGGAGTCGCGCGGGCGGGCGGAGGCAGGGTTGCGCGGGCAATTGGGGCCGCTGGCGGATTGGCAGAAAGCACTGGACCAGGAGACGTTGAAGATCGGGTTGCCGGCGGCGGCGAACCGACTGGAAGATGCGCCGGGGCTGGCGGAGCGACTGGTGAATCTGGGCGGTATTATCGACGGGCCGAACGCCGCGCCGCTGCCGCAGCAGGTGACGCATTTTGCCGAGGTGGAGAAGGAATACAACGACAATCTGCCGGGCGTGAAGGCGTTCCTGCGGACGCAGGTGCCGGTGTGGAATGCGGTGTTGGCGAAGTTGAACCTGGGAACGCTGCCTATCCCGCGCTAGAGCGGGGTAGAGTGGAGGGAATGCGATTTCTACTGGTTGTTCTGGGTGCGCTGACGTTGACGGCGGGAGAGCACTGGCCGCAGTTCCGCGGGCCGGGGGCGATGGGGGTGGCCGACGATTCGCGGTTCCCGGACAAGTGGAGCGAGACGGAAAACGTGGCGTGGAAGACGGCGGTGCCGGGGGTGGGGTGGTCGTCCCCGGTGGTGTGGGGGGACCGGCTGTATGTGACGACTGTGATTTCGAGCGGGCCGATTGAGGAGATGAAGAAGGGGCTGTATTTCGGGGGGAATCGGGGAAAGGTCACCGATGAGCACCGGTTTATGGCGGTGGCGTTGGACACGAAGACGGGGAAGATTGTTTGGCAGCGGGAGTTGTTTAAGGGTGTGCCGCCGGGGTCGCGGCATTTGAAGAATTCGTTTGCGTCGGAGACGCCGGTGACCGATGGCGAGCGGGTGTATTTTTACTTTGCGCAGGTGGGACTGTTTGCGTTGGACCGGAATGGGAAAACGGTGTGGACGCTGCCGTCGGCCGCGGTGGAGACGCGGTATGGGTGGGGAACGGCCGCTTCGCCGGTGCTGCACCAGGGGCGGCTGTATGTGGTGAATGACAACGACACGGCGAGCTATTTGATGGCCGTGGAGGCGAAGACGGGGAAGGTGATCTGGAAGACGGCGCGGGAGGGGGAGAAGTCGAATTGGTCGACGCCGTTCATTTGGGAGCACGACGGGAAGACGGAGATTGTGACGACGGGGACTGGGAAGAACCGGTCGTACGATCTGGACGGGAAGTTGATTTGGGAGATGGGCGGGATGAGTTCGATTGTGATTCCGACGCCGATGACGAAGCATGGGCTGTTGTATTTGACGTCGGGGTATGTGGGGGATGAAAACCGGCCGGTGTTCGTAATTAAACCTGGAGCTCGCGGCGTTTTGACCGATACGTTTATTGCGTGGAAGTTGCCGCAAGCGGGTCCGTACAACCCGTCGCCGATTCTGTATGGAGATTACTATTTCACTCTGTTGGACCGGGGCTTTTTGACCTGTCACGATGCGCGGACGGGGAAGGAGATTTTCGGAAAGCAGCGGATTGATCCGGCAGCGGCAGCGTTCACGGCGTCGCCATGGGCGTCGAACGGGAAGCTGTTTTTGCTGAGCGAAGACGGAGACACGTTTGTGGTTTCGGCGAGTGGGAAGTATGAGTTGTTGGGGAAGAATTCTTTGAACGAGATGGCGATGGCAACACCGGCGATTGCCGGGGATAGTTTGTACATTCGCACGGCTACGAGGATCTACAAGATTGCAAAGACTGCCGGTCGTTGATATTGGGTCGGAGAACCTGTGCGCGGTGGCGCGCGAGTTTGGAAGTTTCTATTTGCAGCATCCGCTATTCCCGGCGGAGCGGTGCGCGTTTGCGATTGAGGCGGCGCGGGTGTTTTTCGCCATGCGGGCGGAGGCGAAACGGGCGCTGGGGATAGAGGGGTCGCCGCATTTTCGCGGGTATAGCGAGATGAAAAATGAACGGGACTGGCGGGAGCAGATCCACTTTGGGCGGGAGGAGGAGGCCGTTGCGGGCGGGGCGGTTTATGACGCCTTGCGCGGGCCGAATCTGTGGCCGGCGGATCTGTTTTGGAAAGAGATGGTTATGGAGTTGATGGCCGATTTGGAGCGCGTGGGGCGGGACGTGCTGCGCCATTTCGGGGACCTGATGGGGGCGGAAGAGCGGGCGTATTTATTGCTGAAGATGATTCAGTATCACGCGGCGCCGGAGGGCGTGGCGCGGCCGGGAGTGGCGGCGCATGTGGATTTTAGCTGGGTGACGCTGTTGTTGCAGGACACGACGGGTGGGCTGGAAGTTTGTACGCCGGGGGGCGAGTGGATGGCGGCGGAACCGCGGGCGGGGACGTTGTTGGTGAATTTAGGGGAGATTCTGCAGTTTGCCAGTTGCGGGTATTTTCAGGCGACGCCGCACCGGGTGACGACGGGGGCGCGGGAGCGGATTTCGCTGCCGTTCTTTTTGAATCCGTCGTTGGACACGGTCGTTCCGGCGGGGTTGGGCGGGGGGCATGTGCATCGGGTATTGCGGCCGGCGCCACTGCACTTTGGGGAAGAAGAGTGGAAACGGAAGGGGTTGGGGGTTTGGTGCGCGGAATGTTGCTAGATATCGAAATGGGGGCCGTGGACGGGCTTGCCGCGGTAGGTAAAGCTCTCGCGGGCTTCGTGTTCCTGCCAGGTGAGCGCGGCTTTTAGAGCGGTGCGAACGATTTCGGCGCGGGTGGCGGTGGGCTCGATGTGCCACTTGCGGCCGGTGAAGTTGTTGACTGTGGAACGGATTTGGAGGAGATGGGCGTCGCCGTTGGGTTCGAGGTGGAAGGCGCAGTTGGGGAAGCGGATGTCGGCGAGGATCGAATCGATGTCTTCGCGGTGTTGGAGGCGGGTGATGGTGTATTCGACGGCGGCTTCGATGGTTTCGTGGACGGGGATGTGGTGTTGGCGGGCCATGGTGCGGAGGAAGATGCGGCCGCGGTTGAGGTCGTCGATTTCGGGCTGATTGAGGGGGGCGTTGTAGAGGGTGGCGTTGGCGGGGATATCGGTGATGGCGAGGGCGAGTTGGCGGCCGAGGCCCATGTAATAGGCCACTTCGGCGACGGTGGCGACACCGCGGGTTTCGGCGTTGATGACGAAGAGGAGGATGTCGGCTTCGTCTTTGGCCTGCATTTCGGCGGCTTCGCAGGCTTCGGACCATTCGCCGAGGGCGAGTTGGGGGTTGTAGTAGGTGATGCCGGCGGCTTCGAGGGCGGGGATGGCGATGTCGCGGCGCCAGGTGGTGAGGCCGGCGGCGCCGCCGAGGAAGACTTGAGCGCGCATAGTGGTGTCGCTGAATAGACTAGCGCGGTTGCGGTGGGAATGTGGTCATCGAGCCACCGGAGAATTCCCAAATCAGGGAATTTTCCGGTAGCACGGCTCCAGGGGAAATCTGGTGGCTAGGCCTGCTTCTTTTTCTTCTTCTGGTTGTTCTGCGGGGGTTGCCAGGATTGCCAGGGGAGGACGTTGGCGCGCTTGGCCCAGGCTTCCCACTTGGCCGACATCATTTCGACGCGGGCGGTTTCTTTACCGGCGACGTTGTTCAGCTCCGTGCGGTCGTTATCGATGTCGTAGAGTTCCCACTGGGTCCCGTGGCGCTTCACCAGTTTCCACTGGCCCATGCGGATGGCCTGGTTGCCTTCGTGTTCCCAATAAATGGCTTCGTGACCCTGGCGCTTCTTGCCCTCGATGACCGGCTTCAAACTTTGACCTTCGAGGGGCGTGATCTTCTCGCCTTTGAACTCGGCGGGGTAGGTGGCGCCGGCGACGTCGACACAGGTGGCCATGATGTCGATGAGGTGGCCGGGTTGGTCGGTGAAAGTGTTCTTGGCCTTCACGACCTTGGGCCAATGGATGATGAGCGGGCTGGAGATGCCGCCTTCGTGAACGTAGTGTTTGTAGAGGCGGAAGGGCGTGTTGGAGGCGTGGGCCCATTCGGGGCCATAGCTCTGATAGGTATCAGCGGCACCAGGCATCACTGACGGATCGTTGCCGATTTTGACGTCGCGGCCGTCGAGGGTCTTGAGCGGGCGGGAGGAGGTATTGGGGTTGTTGTCGTTGTCGTTTCGCGGGGCCATGCCCTCGGCGCAGCCACCGTTATCGGCAAGGAAGAAGATCAGCGTGTTGTCGAGCTGATTCTTTTCCTTGAGCTTGGCGACGAGCTTGCCGATGCTTTGATCGAGGTGATCGATCATGGCGGCGTAGACGGCCATGCGTCGGATGTGCCAGTCCTTGTTCGGGATGTCCTCCCACTTGGGCACCTCGGGGGCGCGGGGGGAGAGTTCCCACTTGGACTTTACGACGCCCATTTTCTTCTGGCGGGCGTGGCGTTCGGCACGGAGAGCGTCCCAGCCGGCCTTGTAACGATCCTTGTATTTGGCGATGGTCGCCTCCGGCGCGTGCATGGGCCAGTGGGGCGCGGTGAAGGCCATGTAGAGGAAGAAGGGGTCGGGCTTGCCGGCAAGTTCGTCGATGTATTTGGCGCCCTGTTTGCCGAGCTCTTCGGTGTAGTAGAAATCGTTGCGATCGGCGCGGATGGGGGTGTTGTCACGGGTGAGCGTGGCGGGATCCCAGAAGCTGCCGGCGCCGGCGATGGTGCCGTAGTATTTTTCGAAGCCGCGCTGGAGGGGCCAGTTGTGGTTGTCGGCGGTTTGCGGTGTGACGTGCCACTTGCCGCACATGGCGGTGCGGTAGCCGGCGGTTCGAAGGACTTCGGCGATGGTGACGGAGGTGCGGTTGAGGTCGCCACGGTAACCTGGGCGATTGTAGTCGTTCATCATGTGGCCGATGCCCGCCTGGTGCGGGTAGAGGCCGGTCATGAGCGAGGCACGCGTGGGGCAGCAGCGGGCGGTG
>CAMATG010000121.1 GCA_945860645.1 Candidatus Sulfopaludibacter sp. SbA3
AAACGCGCGCATCAGGCTCATCGAACACCCCAAACCAAGCCGCCAGCCGCAGCCGAAGAAAAAAAGGCCGCCACGCAGCGACACAACACCAACCACGGGGACAGGCCACCCCGAGGCGCCAGCCGAGGGAGCCTGTCCCCAACACAACCGGCCAGCAAAACCAAGCCGCCAAAAGGAGCCGAACTAACAAACACCCCCACGCAGCGACCCAACCCAACAAACGGGGACAGGCCACCCCGAGGCGCTAGCCGAGGGAGCCTGTCCCCCAACCAACCGGCCGGCACAACCAAGCCGGAAGGAGCAGCCATCACGCAAAAGGAGCTCACGCCGGCACCTCCAACCGGACCGTCGACGAATCAAACGCCAACCGCCCCCGGTCGGCAAACAGCACCTCCAGCCGCGAGCGCAGATTGTCCAATCCGTGCCCCGGCACAATCGAGCCGGTCCCAACACCCGGCCCGCTATCGGAAACCGAAACCGTCAACACGCCGCCCGCCACTGCGGCTCGAACCGTAATCGCCCCGCCCGTCCGGCTCGGCGCAACCACGTGCTTCACGGAATTCTCCACCAGCGTCTGCACCGCCAACGGCGGCACAGAACAGGAAAGCACAGAATCCGGCACGTCCAACTCAAACCGCAACCGGTCGCCGAACCGGGTCTTCTCGATGTCCAGGTAATCCCGGACAATTTTCATCTCTTGCCCAAGAGAAACCAGCCGGGTCTCGCTCGAATCCAGCGAAAACCGCAACAGCGCGCACAACCGCTGCAACTGCGCATCCGCCGCCATCGGGTCGGAATGGATCAGCGACGAAATCGAGTTCAACGTATTGAACAGAAAGTGAGGATGTATGCGAGACTCCAACGACGCCAACCGCGCCTCCGTGGCCAGCTTCAACGCCCTCTCGCGCTCCAGTTCCGACTTCTCATACCGCACCCGCCAGTACTCGTATATCATCACCGCCAGCCCGAAGCTGAACGAGATGAACGCCGCAAACTCCAGGTTGAACAGATACGTCTTCCAGAAGCTCCGCCCACGCACCAGGTTCAGATTCCACAACACCACCAGCCCGATCAGCGTCCCCACCGCCACGGCCGTCAACACGGAACTCAACCGCACCGCCCAGATCACCAGCGCCCCACGGCCTTCCGACCAGGGCCATGTCCGCGCGGACACCGCCGAAACCAACGTGCCGATGCACACCGTGTACACCAGCGACACCACCAACCCCGCGAACACGTCCATTCGCTGGAATCCGCCGCTTAGCCAGCCGCTCATGGCGAAGGCCGCGATGGTGATCCCACCAATCGCGACCGCCCAACGCCGGTACTCGCTCTTAATCTGCACTCCCTTAATTCTTAAACGCCTTCGGGCTGCCCATGTGGCAACCCACACAGCTGCCATCCTTGGCCGACAACTTCCCATCGGCAAAGTACCGGTCCGCCTTCGCCGCCCACGGCGTCCCCGGCAGCTTGTCCTGGATCTTCTTAAAGAACTCCGCCGCCCGTTCTTTATTGCCCAGCCGCGCGTTCCCATCGGCGATTCCGATCCACAACTCGCCCAGCGAGTGCTGCGAAAAATGGCTCATGTCGCCGTCTTTCTGCAGCTCCCAGGCCATCTCGAAATCCGTGAGGCCCTTCTCGATCAACGGCCGCGCCACCTCCGCCGGCATGAACCGCGTCGCCGCAAAATAAGCCGACCCGCGCGGAATCCGCACGCCAATGCTCTTCGGCTCCAGCGCCGCCCCGCGGTCCATCATCCCGGTGCCCTTCTGGAACAGCGCCATGCCAGCCGCCATATCGCCCGTCCGGAACTTCTCCGTCGATTGGAAGAAGATGCCGCTACCGGCCCAAACCAGCGCCTCAGCGTGGTCCGGGTTCTCTTTCAAGGTGGCCTCCGACAAGGTCATCGCCTTCGCCATCGACTCCTTATCGCCGGCAAACCCGGCGAAGAACAGGTCCCGGACCTTATGGTCGAACCGCGCCGTCTCCGCGCTCAGCAGCGCCACCGCGCCCATCAAAATCGCAAAGTGTTTCATGGTGATCTCCTCAGGCTCTATCCTGCCGGAGACTCGCCGGAAGGTCATCCGCTTTCCGACGAACCGTCCCGATTTGCCGACGAACCGCGCGCCAACGCCGACGAGCCGTGTACACTGTTCCTCTTGCACACCTTGCGCAACTGGATCCCCGCCGTCGCCATGATGCTGGTCTCCCTGATCAGCTACATCGACCGCAATACGCTGGCCCTCCTGGCCCCCACCATGCTCGCCGAACTGCACCTCTCCGGCGAACAGTACGGCTGGGTCGTCAGCGGCTTCAGCATCGCCTACATGGTCGGCAACCTGCTCTGGGGACGCTGGATCGATAGCTTCGGCCTCCGTCTCGCCATGACCGCCGCCGTCGGCTTCTGGAGCCTGTCCTCGGCCAGCCATGCGCTCACCGCCGGCTTCGTGACTCTGTTCATCGCCCGCACCGCCCTCGGTTTCGGCGAAGGCGCCACCTTCCCCGGCGGCCTCCGCACGGTAGTCCAGACACTAGAACCCGTCCAACGCGCCCGCGGCATCGCCGTCGCCTTCAGCGGTGGAGCGCTCGGCGCCGTGGTCACGCCGCTCATCATGACGCCGGTCTTCCAGGCCTTCGGCTGGCGCGGAGCCTTCTGGTTCACCGGCGCCATCGGCCTGGCGTGGATCATCATGTGGCAGATCCTCAGCCGCCGCGAAGAACTGCAACAGGTGGCCGTGCACACCGCCGCCGAGACCGCCAACCGCCCCTCCTGGCGTAACCCCAAATTCTGGGCCTTCGCCTGCATCTACGCCTTCGGGTCGCTCCCGTTGGGCTTCGTGCTCTACTACGCGCCGCTCTACCTGAAGGTGCTCGGCAAGACCCAGGTTGAACTCGGCGGGCTGCTCTGGATCCCGCCGCTCGGCTGGGAGGTCGGCTACTACGCCTGGGGCTGGTGGACGGACCGCGCCGTCGGCGGCAAGGGCTTCACCCAGTCGGCCTACCGGACGCTGTTCACCATCCTGATGCTTCTGTCTCTGCCGCTCGCCGCCGTCCCCTACGCGGCCAGCGTGCCATTCGCGATGACCCTGATGTTCTTCGCCATGTTCATCGCCGCCGGCTTCATCATCAGCACCCTGTCGTACGCCACTTCGACCTTCGGCCTCCGCGACTCGGCGTTCCTAGCCGGACTCGGCGCCGGTAGCTGGTCAGCGTTGGTGGCGGTGATCATGCCGATCGCCGGCCGTTTGTTCGACCAAAAGAACTACGAACTAGCCTTCCTGATCACGGCACTGTTCCCCTTGGCGGGCTGGGCCATCTGGCTAGTCCTCAACCGCGACCCCCAAGTCCCAGCCCAAACCTAGCGCGCCGCCAGCACCCCAGCGACCCCGGCCTCCCGGCCAACTCCGTCGCACCCCGCGAGCCCCCCGCTCGCCCGACAACATCCCGCGCCCGCGCCATCCGCGCGGACCGCACCCCAAAGACCCCGGCCTCCCGGCCGACCCCGTCGCACTCCGCGGGCCACCCCGCTCGCCCGACAACATCCCGCGCCCGCGCCATCCGCGCGGACCGCACCCAGCGACCTCGGATCCCGGCCGACCCCGTCGCACTCCGCGAGCCCCCAACTCGCCCGACAACATCCCGCGCCCGCGCCATCCGCACGGACCGCACCCCAGAGACCCCGGCCTCCCGGCCGCCCCCGTCGCCCGCAACAATCCCGCGCCCGCATTATCCGCGGACCGCGACAACCGGACACCAGCCTCCCGGCTGGCCTCGTCAGACCCGACAGTTGGACCTCATCCCCTTGCTACCCTAGGAGGACATGCTCGATCCTGATCAGCTCGTATTCGGCCTCATGTGGTTCGTCGTGTTCCTCTTCTCCACCGTGTGCCACGAAGCCGGCCACGCCTGGGCCGCCCTCCGCGGCGGAGACACCACCGCCTATCACGGCGGCCAGGTCTCGCTCGACCCCATCCCGCACATCCAGCGCGAGCCCTTCGGCATGCTCATCATGCCCTGGCTCTCCTTCTTTATGAACGGCTGGATGATGGGCTGGGCCAGCGCACCCTACGATCCGCTCTGGGCACGACGGTACCCTAAGCGCGCCGCCTGGATGTCGCTCGCCGGTCCGATGGCTAACTTCGCCATCGCCATTGTAGCGGGCCTCTCTATTCGTATCGGCCGCGGCATGGGATTCTTTCAGCCGAGTGAAGGGCTGCTGGCCACCTCCGGCGACGCGGTACTCACCCTGCTCGGCATCGCCTTCTTTTTGAACATCCTGCTGGGGACATTCAACCTCCTCCCGCTGCCTCCGCTCGATGGCTTTACCGCCATCGGCATCTTCCTGCCGGAGTCCACCGCGGCCAAGCTCGAAGAGTTCCGCCAAACCGCCGGGATGTTCCAAATCGTTGGCCTTTTGGTGGCATGGCAGATCGGCGGCTACTTTTTCGGCCCCGTCTACGCCTTCGCCAGCGCCATCCTCCTCGGCAACTGAGGACTAGGCAACCCGGTACTCCTACCGGTCTTGACACCACCCCCAAAACCTGTACCGATTCCTTGCTAAGATGAAGGTGTCTTTGCCTGCCTCGGTTCGTCCTTCCGTGATCTTCGGTAGCTATTGCTCCTTTCACATCGGCTCAGGTCCCTTCGAGAAGTGCGCCAAAGACAGATCGTTCGACAGTAATAGCTTAAGGAAATCACGTTATGACCAATATCTTCGTCGGGAACCTCAGTTTCCGTACCACCCAGGAAGAGATCCATCAGATCTTCGCCAACTACGGCGCCGTTGAGCGCGTTAACCTTGTCACGGATCGTGACTCGGGCCAGTCGCGCGGGTTCGCGTTCGTTGAAATGACCAACTCCAATGAAGCCGAAGCGGCGATCAACGCCCTGAACGGCACCGAACTGCACGGCCGCAACATCAATGTGAACGTTGCGCGTCCGAAGCCGGCCGGTGGTGGCGGTGGTGGTTACGGCGGCGGCGGTGGTGGTGGTCGTGGCGGTCGTGGCGGCGGCGGTGGTGGTCATCGCGGCGGCGGCGGCGGCGGCGGTCGCTGGTAGTCAGCGCCCTTTCGAATCGGCAAACGGCCGGGCTTCTCAGCCCGGCCGTTTCCTTTTTAGAACCGCAAATACCAGCCGCGCCGGTGCATGGCCCACACGGCCAGATAGATCAGCCCAACGTTGGCGAAGGCATAGCCCAGGCTCGCCAGATACGGCGGCAGCGCGCCGCTGAAGACCGCATAGACATCCGGACGCCATCCGCTCAACCCGATCAGCCGCGCGGTGAGCCCGGAGAGCACGTAGGCCGCGATGGCGTTCATGCCATACACCGTCAACCAGCCCGTTCCGCGTTTGTACCCGCAGACATCAATCAGCCAGTAGAAGCAGCCGAAGCTGAGCGCGGCCAGGCCGCTGGTGAACACGGCATAAGGCGGCGTCCAGATCTGCTTGTTGATCGGCATGAACAGATCGAGGAACGTTCCCAGGAACGTCAGCACCGCGCCCGCCACCAGGATCCACGAGGCCTTCTCGGCCGGCTCCAGATCGTTGCGCCGGAGCAGGGTGCCGAAGAGCGCGCCGAACAGGACGTTGGCGATCGCTGGCAGGGTTGATACCACGCCCTCCGGATCCCATACCTTGGTCCGCGAGTACATGTGGCCGGGCAGTAACATGTTGTCCACCCACTGGGCGAAGTTGCCAACCGGCTCCAGGACGCCGGGGCCGAAGCCGGGAACTGGGACGAGGGTCATGAGCATCCAGTACACCGTGCAGAGCCCAACGATGGCGGCGAGTTGCCCGCGCCATCGGGTATAGAGGAAGATGCAGGAGCCGATGAGGTAACAGAGGGCGATCCGCTGCAGCACGCCGGGGATGCGGAGGGTGGTCAAATCGTACTTCGGAAAGCCGTTGAGCAGGAGACCGAGCGCGAAGATCATGGCGGCGCGGCGCAGCGTGTGGAGCAGGAGCTTGCCCTTATCGGCGCCCTCTTCGACGCGCCGGGCATAGCTGAAGGTCATCGCGATCCCGACCATCCAAAGGAAGAAAGGAAAGACCAGATCGGTGAACGTCCAGCCGTGCCACTTGGCGTGGAGTAGCGGCGCGAAGGTAGTCGCTCCGTCGCCGGGGTTGTTCACCAGAATCATGGAGGCGATGGTGGCGCCGCGGAATGCGTCCAGCGACACCAAACGCCTTATGTAACCGGATACAATATGTCCCAAGTGATGAAATCCCTCCGTCTCGGTTTCGCTATTGCACTCACGCTGGGCTGTGCGAGTGCCCAGGATAACAATGATCGGCACGCGATCGGCGTGCGGGCGTCGAAAATCCTCGCCACCAACTGTGTGGCCTGCCACGGCGGGCTGATCAAAAACGCCGGTCTGGACCTCCGCAAAGCGGAAACGATTCTGAAGGGCGGCGAGCGCGGCTCGGCCGTGTCGCCGGGCAATCCGGACCTGAGCCGGCTGTACCGCCAGGTGGCGCACCTGGATGGGCCGCACATGCCACCGGGAAAGAAATTGGACGACGCCGATATCGCGACGCTGAAGCTCTGGATCGAGCGCGGCATCCCGTTCGTCGACATCGTGGACCAGAAGGAAGAGGAAGCACGGGCGGCGCTGGCGAAGTTGGAAGACCGGCCGATCACACCGGTTGAGCGGAAGTGGTGGGCGTTCCAGAAGGTGGCCAAACCCGCCATGCCGGCGTTGCAGAACAAGGCATGGGCGCGGAACGCGGTGGACCAGTTCCTGCTTGCCGCCATGGAAAAGAAGAGCCTCGTTCCGTCGCCGGAAGCCGATAAGCGGGCGCTGGCGCGGCGGGCGTATCTGGACCTGACCGGGCTGCCGCCGACGCTGGCCGAGATGAAGGAGTTCGTGGCCGACCCGCGGCCGGACGCGTTCGACCGGCTGGTGGACAAGTTGCTCGATAGCCCGCACTACGGGGAGCGCTGGGCGCGCCACTGGCTGGACATCGTGCGCTTCTCCGACTCCGGCGGCTTTGAGTACGACCGCGAGCGGGACAACGCCTGGCGCTATCGGGACTACGTCATCCGGGCCTTCAACAACGACAAGCCCTACGACCGGTTCCTGAAGGAACAGTTGGCGGGGGACGAATTGTACCCGAACAACGTGGAGGCGCGGATCGCCACCGGGTACCTGCGACTGGGCGTGGAGAACAACATCAAGACCGAGCAGACGCGGATGGACGAGCTGGACGACATCGTGGTGACCACGGCCAATTCGCTGATGGGCGTGACCATTGGCTGCGCGCGCTGCCACAACCACAAGTTCGACCCGATTCCGCAGAGGGATTACTACCGGATGCAGGCGGTGTTCTTCGGGACCAAAGCCGAAGAGCGGCCGCTGGCGACCGATGCGGAGCTGGCCAAGCACAAGGCCGCGGTGAAGGCGATTGAGGAGTTGCAGAAGCCGATCCGGAAGGACATCCGGGCGGTGGAGCAGCCGACGCGGGACAAGATCATCGCCAAGCGGCGGGCGGAGTTGCCGGAGTACATGCGCGTGGCGTTGGCGACCCCGGCGGAAAAACGAACCGAGGGACAGAAGCTGAACGCCAACCAGGTGGAGAAGACGCTGGAGAGCATTCGCGAAGAGGATCTGATTGCCGAGATGCCGCTGGCGGCGCGCGCCAAACGCGAGCTGCTGCAGGCGCAGATCGACGACCTGGACCGGCAGAAGCCGAAGCTCGAAACCGCGATGGCCATGACCGAAGCCGGACGCGAAGCGCCGGCGAGCTACTTCCTGCACCGGGGCAATATCGGCCAGAAGGGGAGCCGGATGACGCCGGGCGTCCTGTCGGTCGCCACCGATGGCGAATGGCAGTTCCCCGCCCCGCCTGCTGGTGCCACGTCGAGCTTCCGGCGCGCCGGATTTGCCGAATGGCTGACCAACCCCGAGAACCCGCTCACCGCCCGGGTGATGGTGAACCGGATCTGGCAGAACCACTTTGGCGAAGGCATCGTCCGCACGCCGAGTAACTTCGGCAAGATGGGCGAACGGCCGACGCATCCCGAGTTACTGGATTACTTAGCGAGTGAGTTTGTGAAGAGCGGCTGGAGTATCAAGCATGTCCACCGGCTGATCATGAAATCGACCGCATATCGGATGGCGAGCGATGATATCGAGTCCAACCGGAAGGTGGATGAAGGCAACAGGCTGGTATGGCGTATGCCCCGCCGGCGCGTGGAAGGGGAAGTGATTCGGGACGCGGTGCTGGCGACGGCCGGGACGCTGGATCGCGCGGTTGGCGGCCCGGCGGTGTATCCGTATATTGACCCGGTGCTGTTCCAATCGAGCTCCAAGCGCACCTGGCACGGCAAGGCGGTGAACGACCCGTCGACCTATCGCCGGAGCGTCTATGTATTCAGCAAACGGACGATTCCGTTGCCGATGCTGGAGACGTTTGACCGGCCGGACACGATGTCGAGCTGCGCACAGCGGAACCGGTCGACGATCGCGCCGCAAGCGTTGATTCTGATGAATAACGAGTTTATCGGCACCCAGGCCAAGCACTTCGCGCAGCGGTTGGAGCGCGAGGCGGGGGCCGAAACGACGGCGCAGGTGAAGCTGGCCTATGAGCTGGCTTTGTCGCGCGATCCGCGGCCGGACGAAGTGACGAAGGCCGTTGCATTTATCAACAGTTATCCGCAGGGGCTGGTGGATTTCAGCCACGCCTTATTTAACATTAACGAGTTTGTGTACATCCCATGAGCCAACGATTCTTTTCTCGACGCGACTTACTGTGGAAGGCCGGCGGCGGTATGGGCGGCTTGGCGCTGTCTAACATCCTATCTGGCGCAAGTGTCTCTCCGCTGGCGCCGAAGCCCGGTCATTTTCCGGCGAAGGCGAAGTCCATTATCTCGATCTTCTGTTATGGCGGAGTTAGCCATATGGATACGTTCGACCCGAAGCCGATGCTGAAGAAGCGGGCCGGGGAGACGATTCCGGGCAAGACGATCATTCCGAGCCAGGGCACGCCGGGCGGGTTGATGCCGGCGTTGTGGGACTTCAAGAAGTACGGGCAAAGCGGGATGGACGTGTCGGACCTGTTCCCGAACGTGGCCAAGCACGTGGATGATATTGCGTTCATTCGGTCGATGCAGACGATTTCGAATGACCATGCGCCGGCGCTGTATCAGATGAATACGGGGTCGATTCAGACGGGCTATCCGAGCATGGGCAGTTGGGTGACGTACGGCATGGGGACGGAGAACCAGAGCCTGCCGGCGTTTGTGGTGTTTACCGATCCGCGGGGCGGGCCGATTGGCGGCGCGCCGAACTGGGGCAACGGGTTTATGCCGGCCGCCTATCAGGCGACGCCATTCCGGCCGACGGGCGATCCGATTGTTGATTTGAAGCCGCCGCAGGGCATGACGCCGGAGCGTCAGCGTAAGTGGCTGGATTACATGGGCAAGTTAAACGAGGAGCATTGGAAAAAGAATCCGCATGACTCTGAGTTAGCGGCGCGGATTGAGTCCTATGAGTTAGCGTTCCGGATGCAGACCTCGGCGGTGGACGCGGTGGATGTCAATAAAGAGACGGAAGCGACTAAGAAGATGTATGGGTTGGACGAGAACACGACCGAGTATTTCGGACGGCAATGTCTGATGGCGCGGCGGTTAGTGGAACGCGGCGTGCGGATGGTGCAGATTTACTCCGGCGGCGGTAACTTCGGCGAGAGCTGGGACGCGCATTGGGACTTGAAAGAGAACCACGGGCAGCATTGCCAGGAGACGGATAAGCCGATCGCGGGATTGCTGGCCGATTTGAAGTCGCGCGGGCTGTTGGACCAGACGCTGGTCATCTGGCACGGCGAGTTCGGGCGCATGCCGATTTCGCAGAGAATGTCGGGGCGCGATCATAATCCGCATGGGTTTACCGTGTGGATGGCCGGCGGCGGGACGAAGGGCGGGACCGTTGTGGGCGCGACCGATGAGTATGGGCTGGAGGCGGTGGAGAAGCCGCATAAGATTAACGATCTGCATGCGACGATTCTGCACTTAATGGGCTTTGATCATACGCGGCTGACTTACTTGCATAATGGGCGGTATATGCGGCTGACGGATGTGGAGGGGGAAGTGATTAAGGAGGTTTTGGGGTAAGCAACTGCGTTTCAGCCAAGATTCTCACCGATATCGTGCCGATTCAATGACTCTTTTCAACTGGTCAAGTGAGCTACTCGACAAGATCGATCAGTCCGAACCGAAAAGAGAGGTTCGCACATTGCCGATTCCCACTCGCACGTGGGAGCTCAGAATGGGCTATGATGTAATCCTCAAATGGAACTATCCAAGCTCGATGTCACACTCCGCAGGGGCCCGGACGGGCTACACCTATTCGAGCGGACGACTGGGCTGAATATTCTATTTGACGAGATTTCACCGCCGCCTACTACATGGTCTAGTGCACCGCGAAATGTGGCAATTGCACTAACTAATGCTTGCGATCTGAGTTGCTCATACTGTTACGCTGAGAAATCCATCGCGGCTTTAGATATCAACGAAGTGAAAGGCTGGCTCCGAGAACTCGACTCCAATGGCTGCTTAGGTATTGGATTCGGCGGTGGTGAACCAACGCTGTATCGTGGCCTCCCGGAGATTTGCCGGTATGCGGCGGCAAATACACGAATGGCAGTTTCGCTCACCACGCACGGACACCGGCTTACAAATGAGTTACTTGACGCACTATCAGGATCTATCCATTTTCTCCGCGTCAGTGTCGACGGCGTTGGGAATACATACGAAAGGCTGCGCGGCCGCTCTTTCGGAGCGCTTAGGGAACGACTACTGACACTGAGAGACTTCGTGAGCTTTGGCATTAATTATGTAGTAAATGCAGATACTTTCCCCGATCTGGACGCTGCAATCGAACTAGCAGAAGAAGCAGGAGCGACTGAGTTTTTGTTATTGCCTGAAGTACGGCCGGCCTCATTGCTCGGGGGCACAATACCATCGTTGGCGGCACTTGCGTCTTGGGTCGATAAACACCGGAGAAAAATTCGAGTTTCGATTAGCGAATACGGCGCACGAGAGTTGCCGACTTGCAATCCATTGCCGGGAGATACCGGACTTCGGGCATACGCGTTTGTAAGTGCTTCGGGTATATTAAAAAGGTCCTCGTTTGATCACAAAGGCATTCAGATCACCAAAGATGGCATTTTAGTAGCACTCGGCCAGTTGAATTTGATGGGAGAGGACAGAGTTCTATGAAACTGTGGCACGCTTACGGCTCTGAGCATTCGATGAATCTCTTCATGATCGGCACGTTCCAGGACAGCCAAACAGCAGCGACGGCCAAAGATGAAATCGAGGAGATCAGGCGGGCGATTGAGACTGAGGAGAATGCGGGACGACTGGAGTCCAGCGAGATCCCAGAACATTTCCCCCCAGGTATACTTGAGACCTTACAGAGACTCCGAATCCATCATCTGACCCCAGCCGAATTGGACCAATTTCGCTATGATGCAAACATCGAACTTCGTGGACCAGTGCTAATACTGAAAACGGACGAAGTTGACGTATCAGCCTTTCTCAAGCTACTGATATCGGCCGGAGCGCGCGTTGAGATATTTTCCGGACACACGCACCCAGAACATTTGGGAAGCCTCGGGTAGGAAGGATCAAGATATTCGCAGATCATGCCAAGGGCAAGTTGGGACAATTTCCAAAAGCTACCGGGAAGCACTACGGACAATTTCGAGAGACTATGCCGTCGCCTAATTAGCCTACATTACGGAAAGCATGGTGCTTCTGTCAACTCCAATTGGCCCACTTTGATGCTTTGCCTTGGCCCACCCTGGGGGTAAATAGTTCACCGTGGGGCCGGCTGGAGCCAGGCCCTGCGGCGCCCGGAGGGCGACGCGTTTAGGGCTTGGCG
>CAMATG010000122.1 GCA_945860645.1 Candidatus Sulfopaludibacter sp. SbA3
GAACCTGAACGCCGAGAGTTTTAATGAGGTGGACCGGTTGCAGCCACCGGTGGAGTGGGTGAAAGATGTCGTGGATTTGCGGGCGTTCCGCAAGGACGACGTGGCGGCGGAGCGGTTCCGGATTGTGCGGTTTATCGCGGCCGGGGGGATGGGGGAAGTTTACGAGGCCGAGGATTCGGCGCTGAACGAGCGGGTGGCGGTGAAGACGCTGCGGCCGGAATTGGCGTTGACCGACACGGCGTTTGCACGGTTTAAGCAGGAGATTCAACTGTCGCGGCGGGTGACGCATCCGAACGTTTGCCGCATTCACGATTTGTGGCAGCACAGGGCGCCGGGCGGGCGGACTGTGCATTTCCTGACGATGGAGTTGCTGGAGGGGGAGACGCTGGCGGCGCGTTTGGAGCGCGATGGGAAGTTGGCGCCAGAGGTGGCGTTGGGCATTTTGCGGCAGATGGTGGAGGGGTTGGAGGCGGCGCATGCGGCCGGGGTGGTGCATCGGGATTTGAAGCCCAGCAACGTGATGATGGTGGGCGAGCGGGTGGTGATTACCGATTTTGGGTTGTCGCGTTCGTTGAGCGCGGTGGGGCTGACGGCGACGGGCGGGGCGCTGGGGACGCCGGCGTATATGGCGCCGGAGCAGATTGAGGGTGGGGAGATTGGCCCGGCGACGGACGTGTATTCGTTGGGGGTGTTGCTGTATGAGCTTGTGACGGGGGTGTTGCCGTTCCGGGGCGGGTCGGCGATGGCGCTGGCGGTGAAGAAGCTGCGGGAGACGCCGGCGCCGCCGAGTTCGCTGGTGGAGGGTTTGCCGGCGAGTTGGGACCGGGGAATATTGGGGTGTTTGGCGCAGGACGCGGGGGCGCGGTTTCAATCGGCGCGGGCGGTGTTGGCGGAGGTGGAGGGATCGACGCGGACGGCGTTGCCGCGGAAGAAGCGGGCGTTTTGGAGCTGGCAGCGGATGGCGGGGGTGGCGGTATTGACGGTATTGGCGGCTGTGTTACCGTGGCGTTGGTTGGCGGGCGGGTACCGGCCGACGGCGGAGGCGCAACGCTGGTATGACCGGGGTGTGACGGCGCTGCATGAGGAGTCGCCGTATCAGGCGCGGTTGCTGTTGGAGAAGGCGGTGGCGGCGGATCCTCAATTTCCTGGGGCGCACGCGCGGTTGGCGCAGGCGCTGGCGGAGCTGGGCATGGCGGACCGGGCGCGGGAGGCGTTGTTGCGGGCCGATGGTTTGCGCGATGAGCCGGGCGGGTTGACGGATGCGGTGCGGCATTTTGTGTTGCGGGATTTCGGGGAGTCGGCGAAGCTGTTTGCGCGGGCGGGCGCGGGGCTGGATACGGCGAAGGCGTTGGCGCTGAATGGGGCTGTGGACGAGGCGACGGCGCGGTATGAGGGGTTGGTGAAGGCGGAGCCGGAGAATGCGGCGGCGTGGCTGCAGTTGGGCGTGTTGCGGCACCGGTTGCGGCAGTGGGCCGGGGCGTTGGAGGCGTATGGGAAGGCGGAGGAGGTTTTTCGTTTGCGGGTGAATTTGGAGGGGTTGACGGCGGTGGCGCTGCGGCGGAGCGAGACGCTGATTTTGACGAAGGACCTGGCGCGGAGCGAGGAGGATTTGCGGGGGGTGATGGAGATGGCGCGGGCGACGAAGTATGAGTATTTGGAGACGGTGACGCTGGCGCGGTTGGGGACGGTGGCGGCGCGGGGCGGGAAGTTTGGGGAGGCGCGGGAGATTGCGGGCCGGGTTGGGCAGATGGCGCGGGGTGTGGGGTATTCGCAGTTACAGGCGCAGAGTTATTTTGACCTCGGTTTTGCGTATCATTCGCAATTCAAGTATGGGGAGGCGTTGGAGGCGTACTTGACTTCGTTGCGGATTGCGGAAGAGGAACGGTTGCAGAGGGCGGCGGCGGCGGCGCGGTTGCGTGTGGCGGAGGTGTTGGTGCGGTTGAAGAAGGGTGGGGAGGCGTTGGAGTATTTGCAGGCGGCGGAGGAGTATTACCGCGGGGCGAGGGATCCGCAGTCTGTTTTGACGGCGCGGATGGTGCGGGTGGATGCGCAGATTGCGGAAGGGAAGAATGAGGAGGCGTGGAGGGAGGCGCGGGCTAGTTACGAGGAGGTGGTGAAGTCGGGGCGGGCGGGGGAGGTGGCGCCGGTGTTGTTGCGGGTGGCGCATATGGCGATTGTGCGGGGGGATTTTCCGTTGGTGTTTGGGATACAGGCGCAGGTGCGGGGGACGTATGAGCGGTTGCGGCAGAAGGGGCAGTTCGTGCGGATTTTGTTGAATGAAATGGGGTTGCGGATTGCGAGCGGTGATTTTCAGACGGCGCGTACGTTGCGGGCTGAGGCAGTGCGGCGGATTTCGGAGTTGAGTGGGGATGGGACGACGGAGAAGCAGTTTTTACAAAGGTGGGATGCGGAGTTGGCTATTGCAGAAGGGCGGGGGGAAGACGCGTTGCGGCTGATTCATAAGATTCCGAGGGCGGTGGGATTCGATCGCGCACGATTGGAGGCGGAGGCGCTGCTGTTAGTGGGGCGCGCACAAGAGGCGGAGAGTCTGGCTGCGCGCACTGTGCAGGAGATGGACCCGAAAGAGGACATCACTGATCGCACAGAGATGCGCTGTACGGTAGCGCGGGCGAGGATGGCGGGGAGTAAGTTCTTGGGGGCGGCGGAGGCTGCACGGGAAGCACTGGCGGATGGAGGAGCGGAGTCTCAGGCACTGGTCCGGATGGCGTGCGCGATGGTTCTACACAGGGCGCTCGCCAAGGCGAAGTATCCGGGCGCTCCGGCTGCGAAAGTGATGGCGCGGCGGGAGTTGGATATGCTGACGGCCAACTGGCCGGCTGAGTTGCGAAGAATGTTTTTAGCTCGCCCTGATATGCGGCGATACATGGAAGAGGAGAATTGAGATGAAGAAACTGGGCCTGTTAGTAGCCCTGGCGTGTTTGGGCGTGTTTGGAGCAAACACGACTCATGATGCGCCGCTTGAGGTGGAAAGCAATACGGTACACGTCTATTTCAGGGCGGATACGCTGATTGATCCGGCGAAGTCGCTGAGCCTCTGGGGTAAGCCGGAACAACTACTGCAACATACGCATGCGATCGATCACAGAGTCAGGATATTTGTTGGCGGCCGGGCCCCGACTGACGTAACGATCAAGCCGAATGACGAATTGCATTTTCGGCTGGCTGGCAAACGTCGCTTCTTTGGGCTCTTCCCAGGCCCATTTCGCGGGTATCTGACGGTGAAGCCGGAGACTAGAAGTGGGGCGGGAGGATTGGTTGCCGGGCATGCGGCGAAAGTCAAAGGGACGGGAAAAGGTTGTGACGACCCTAACATAGCCAATTGTCTCCCGGGTCCGGATAGAGATTCGCTCGACCATGTATGGGTGGTACAGGCACCGAGTGGATTGTCGTGGCAACCCAAGGGTGTTCTTTCGACTCCTCAAGGCATTACGAACGCGATTAACGCTGCCGCGCAGGCGCCGAATCATGCCGCGGCGCGCAATGCGAGCCGCATCGAATATGAGCTAAAGGGTGGCGCCGAAGTTTTTGTCGATCGTTTCTTCGTGGTGGCGAATGGCAAGACACCGAAGGGGCACGGCATCGAGCTTCACCGCGGCAGCCGGGTCGTTGTCTGCGAGAACTGGGACGAGAAGGAAGACGGGAATCCTAAACCGTACTGTCCCGCCCGCTAGGCAATGATCTGTTTGATGACGCTGCCGCCGATGTCGGTTAGCTTCTTGTAGCGGCCGGCGTGGAGGTACGTTAGTCGGTCCTGGTCGAGCCCGAGCAGTCGCAAGAGCGTGGCATGGACGTCGCGGAGAGGGATGGGGTTGCCGGCGGCGCGAACGGAGAGTTCGTCCGTTTCGCCGTAGGTGGCCCCGGCTTTCACGCCGCCGCCGGCCATCCACATGCACAGGCCGTACTGGTTGTGATCGCGGCCGGGCTTGTCGGTGACCAGGTTGTTGTCAAACGGCGTCCGCCCCATTTCCGAGGCCCAGACGACCAGGGTTTCGTCGAGCAGGCCGCGCGCTTTCAGATCGGCCAGGAGGCCGGCGACGGGCTTGTCCACTTCCTTGCAATGCTTGGGGACGCGACCGGCGACATCGCCGTGATCGTCCCAGCGATCGCCGCCGGCGCCATGGAGGGCCAGGACGTAGCGCACGCCGCGTTCGACCATGCGGCGGGCCAATAAACACTGGCGTCCGAAGGATTCGGTCATCGGATCGTCGAGGCCGTACATCTGGCGCGTGGCTTCCGATTCGCTCTTCACGTCGACGAGTTCGGGCGCCTTCGATTGCATGCGGAAGGCGAGTTCATACGTCGCGATGCGGCCGTCGAGATCGCCCGTGTTGCTGCGCGCGGCGCTGTGTTTTTCGTTCATCCACTTCAACAGGTCGAGCTCTTCGCGCTGCTGTTTGGCGGTGATGTTTCCGGGGCGGTGGAGGTCGACGATGGGCGTATCGCCGTTGCGGAAGAGCGTGCCCTGGTAGGCCGCCGGCAGGTAGCCGTTGCCCCAGACGCCGTTGCCACCGATGGTGGAGCCGCGGGGGTCGCCGAGGACGACGAAGCCGGGGAGATCCTGGTTCTCTGTGCCTAGGCCGTACGTCACCCAGGCGCCGATGGAGGCGCTGCCCGGGAACTGGTTGCCGGTGAGGGTGTGATAGACGGCGGGGCCGTGGTGGTTGTTGTCGACCTTGATGCCGTGGACGAAGGCGAGTTCGTCGACCTGTTTGGCGAGGTGGGGCATCAGGTCCGTGATGTAGCGGCCGGACTGGCCGTGTTGGCGCATGGGCGCGACAGGCGGTATGACGCGGTTGGGCGCGGCGGAGAAGGTGGCGATTTCGCCGACGGTGCCTTCGGCCTTGGGCATCTGTTTGCCGGCGAGTTTGACGAGAGCCGGTTTGTAATCGAACAGATCCATTTGGCTGACGCCGCCTTCCATGAACAGGAAGATGCAGCGCTTGGCTTTGGCGGGGATGTGGGCCGGTTTGAGCGACAGCGGCGCGTCGGCGGCGGAGAGCATGTCCTGGAGGGCGAGGCCTCCGAGACCTATCCAGGAAGAGTTGAGAAAGTTGCGACGGGATCGGATAGACATGCAATTACTCCACAAACAGGAATTCGTTGGAATTGAGAAGGACGCGGCAGAGGGCGTCGAGTGAGCCGGGGAAGCTGGCGAAACGGTCCGTCTCCGCCGGGGTGGGCGCGCGGTGCAGGATGCGCTGGAAGGCGGTGCGGATTTGGGATGGTTTGGCGTCGCCGGCTTCCTTGGCGATGAGCGCGGCGAGGTGTTGCGACTCTTCGTGAATGAGGTTGCCGTTCATGAGCGAGAGGGCTTGGAGCGGGGTGGTGGTGGCGCTGCGGCGGTCGCAGGATTCGCTGAAGACGGGAGCGTCGAAGGCGGCCATCATCGGTAGCGGCATGGAGCGGCGCTGGAAGGTGTAGATACTGCGGCGGCGCATGTCGGCTTCGGAATCGTTGGTCTCCCACATGGCGGCCCCGCCGCGGCCGTAGCGGGCGAAGTCGGCGAGGTCGGCGGGGAGGGCAGGGAAGACGCTGGGGCCGCCCTGTTCGGGGTTGAGACGGTTGCTCAAGTAGAGAATGCCGTCGCGGATCTCTTCGGCTTGCAGGCGGCGGCGGGGGAAGCGGGAGATGAGTTTGTTCTCCGAATCCTTGGCGGCGGCGGGGTTTTCGGAGGTCTGGCGGTAGGTGGCCGAGTTCATGATGAGCCGGTGCATGGCCTTGACGCTCCAGCCGGATTCGATGAATTCGTGGGAGAGCCAATCGAGGAGTTCGGGGTGGGTGGGGCGTTCACCGTTGATGCCGAAATCACTGGGCGTGGCGACGATGCCGGTGCCGAAGTGGTGTTGCCAAATGCGGTTGGCCATGACGCGGGCAGTGAGGGGATTGTCCTTGTTGGCGATCCATTTGCCGAGCGTCAGGCGCCAGCCGCGGGTGGGGTATTGGCGGTAGCGATCCTGTTCGATGACGGCCGGTTCGGCCTTGCCGGCGATGGCGGTGGGGAAGCCGGCTTCCACTTCTTCGCCGGGCTGGCGGTAGTCGCCACGGACGAGCAGTCGGGTGGGTGCGATGAAGGGGCCGTTGGGCGGGCCGGAGACGTTCTTGACCGTCAGCGCGTTGGGCTGCCAGCGGCCGATGCGGCGGCGGTAAGTGTCGAGAGTTTCGGAGAGTTCGCGGAACTTGTCGCGCTCGGCGGCGGTGAAGATTTTGGACGTCTGGCGGTTGATTTCGCTGCGCAGTTCTTCGACGCTGAGGACGTCGAAACGCTTGGCGAGGGAGGCGGGATCCTTCTCGTGGGCTTCCTTGAAGCGCTTGAGCATCGGGGCTTCGAAGTCATCGAGCGCCTTCTTCTCTTCGGCGTCGAGGGTGCGGTCCGCATCTTCGCGCAACTGGGCGTGGCGCTGGCGTTCGGCGAGGGTGAACAGCGCGGTGTCCTTGCGACGCATCTCCAGACGGAGGTCCTCCATGTTGACGGGGCGGGCGGCGGCGGCGGTTCTGCGGCCCTCGCGGAAGCGGGGCATCAAATCCGTCTCCATCTTCTCCAGGGCCTTCTTTTCGGGGCCTTCCTTCAGGCGTGTTTGCAGGTCCTTGATGCGGGCTTCGGCGCGCTCCTTGAAGGCTTCGTCCTTGTAGGGGACGTCGACGTTTTCGACTTGGATGGCGTTGAAAAAAGCCTGGAAGCGGTAGAAGTCTTTTTGCGGGATGGGGTCGTATTTATGGTCGTGGCAGCGGGCGCAACCGAGGGTGAGACCGAGGAAAACGGAGGAGGTTGTGGCGGTGACTTCGCTCAAGTAGTTTTGACGAACTTCGTCGGCGACGAGGTTGGAACGGTCCCAGGGGGCGAGGCGCAGGAAGCCGAGGGGCACGTGGCCCTGGACGTCGGGCTGATAGTTGTTGCGGGTTTTGGAATGTTCGTCGGCGCCGGCGAGTTGCTGGACGACGAACTTGTCGTAGGGCAGATCCTTGTTGAAAGCGTCGACGACCCAATCTCGGTAGCGCCAGGCGTTGCCGATCGCGCCATCGCCCTCGAGGCCGGAGGTTTCGCCGTAGCGAACGAGATCGAGCCAGTGGCGGCCCCAACGCTCTCCGTAGCGCGGGTCGGCGAGAAGTTTTTCGATGAGCTTTTCGTAGGCTTTGTCGGAGTTGTCGCTAAGGAACGTGTCGAGTTCGCTGGGGCTGGGCGGGAGCCCGATGAGATCGAAATAGACGCGGCGGGCGAGGGTGCGCTTGGAGGCGGGCGGGGCGGGCGGGACGTGCGCGGCGTTCAGCTTGGCGAGGACAAAATGATCGACGGCGCTCTTCGCCAGCTTAGCGTCCGGAATGGCTGGAATGGCGGGTTTTACGGGCTTTTCGTAGGGCCAGCGCCACTCGGCCTTGGCCTGTTGGCGCTCATCGGGCATTGCCTTCACCCAGGCTTCGACAGAGGCAATTTCTTCGGCGGTGAGTTCGCCGCCGAGCGGCATGCGGGGCGACATTTCGCCCTTCATCATTAGGAGGAGCGGACTCTTTTCCGGGTGCCCACCGACGACGGCCATACCGTGCTTTTTGCCGCCCTTGCGGATTGACGCCGCGTCGGTGACAACAAAGTCACTCGCCTTCGTTTTTTCGCTGTGACACGCCGCGCACTTTGCAGTTAACACTGCCGGGACGGGCGCCGCTTGCGCGAGGATTGCAAAGCCAGTCACGACAAGGTAAGGCCATTTCCGCATGATGAAGAGTATATCTTTTAATGATCGTGCCTGGAGCGGGCCTTCTTGTTTTTTCGTCCAGGTTGGGGTGCCTGCCAGATGCCGAATTGGAGTGATTTGGCGGCGGCGTCGACTCGGTCGAGAATGACGTGGACCTTCTCGCCGATCTTGTATTCCCGGCGGGTGCGTTCGCCGACGAGACGGCGGGCGTTGTCGTGGAATTTGAAGCGATCGCCGGGGAGGGTGTCGATGGGGATCAGGCCTTCGATGAACAACTGTTCCAGTTCGACGAAGAGGCCGAATTTGGTGACGGAGATGATCATGGCGTCGAAGTCCTCGCCGACGCGGTCGATCATGAATTGGACCTTTTTCCACTCGACGAGGTCGCGTTCCGCTTCGCCGGCGCGGCGTTCGGTGAAGGAACAATCAGTGCCGAGCTCCTCCATCTGCTCTTCGGTCCAGCCGGCCGGCGCATCGTCGAGTAAGTTGCCCAAAACGCGGTGGACCATCAGATCGGGATAGCGGCGGATGGGAGAGGTGAAGTGGGTGTAGGTATCGGCAGCGAGAGCGAAGTGCCCCTGGTTTTCGTGGGAGTAGCGCGCCTGTTTCAACGAACGCAACATGAGGTAGCTGAGGATGCGTTCCTCGGGTTTGCCTTCGATCTTGCCGATCAGCTTTTGATAGTTGCGGGAGGTGACGGCGGCGCGTTCGTCGGCCATGACGATATCGCGGCGGACTTTGCGGCCGTCGCGCTTTTTGTCGACCATGCCGAATTTCTTTACCGGCAGGGCGCCGAAGGCGAGGGTGTAGCCGAACTGGGAGGCGATCTCTTCGAAATCGTGGACCTTTTTGGCGTCCGGCACTTCGTGGATGCGGTAGAGCGACGGGACGTTGGCGTGGGCGATGTGGGCGGCGACGGCCTCGTTGGCCGAGAGCATGAACTCTTCGATGATGCGATGGGCGATGTTGCGAGGGGCGCGCGAGACGCCGATCATGAGGCCGTTTTTGTCGAATTCGATGAGTGATTCCGGCAGGTCGAAATCGATGGAGCCGCGCTTGGTCCGCTTCCGATTCAGGATGAGCGCCAGCTCCTTCATGCGCTCGAAGTGGGGCACGAGCTGTTCGTAGGTTTTGCGTTCGGCCTCGTCGCCATCGAGTATTTTTGCGACGGCCGTGTAGGTCATTCGAGCGGCGGAGCGAATGACGCCGCGGCAGAATGTCTGGCCGACGATGTCGCCGGCGTTGTCGAGTTCGAGCTCCGCTGACATGACCAGGCGGTCTTCGTTGGGGCGGAGCGAGCAGATGCCTGTGGACAGTTCGTGCGGCAGCATGGGTACGGCTCGATCGGGAAAGTAGACGCTGGTGCCGCGGAAAAGGGCCTCTTTATCGATGGCCGAGCCGGGGCGCACGTAGTGGCTGACGTCGGCGATGTGAACGTCCAGGCGCCAGTTCCCGTTGGGCAGACGTTCAACGAAGACGGCGTCGTCGAAATCGCGGGCGGTTTCGCCGTCGATAGTGACGATGGGGAGGTCGCGGAAGTCCTTGCGCTTCGCGATTTCGGAAGCCGGGATTTCCAAAAGGACATCTTTGGCCTGCGCAATCGCCTCTTCGGGGAAGCGGTGCGGCAGGTGGTGCTTGCGGATGGTGATCTCGACATCGACGCCGAAGTCATCGGGTTTGCCGAGGATCTCGATGACGCGGCCGACGCCGTCTTCCCCATCGGCGGGGAATTCGAGCAGTTCCACGTTGACGATCATGCCGTCGAGCTCTTCGGCGCTGGAGACGTCGATGGTCTTGACGCCGACGCGGTCTTCGGTGCGCGGTGCCGCGGGCAGTTCCATTCCTTCCGGAATATAGATCCACTGCTGCAGGCGGTCGTCGTTCGGCTTCACCCAATTGCCCCGGCGGCGGACGCGGAATTCGCCGACCACGGTTTGGTGGGCGCGATTGAGGATCTTTAGAATCGTCCCCTCGGCCTTCCCGTCAGGGCCGACGTAGGTGATGTGGGCAAGCACGCGATCGCCGTGCATGGCCTGCTCCACGGCGGCGGGCGGGATAAAGATATCGCCGGCAATATCGGCCACTTTCTGCAGAGGAATCACGAAACCGTAGCCGTCGCGATGTACCGACAGGCGCCCGATGATGTACTCCCTCGAGTGCGACGCGGCCACGTACTGGCCGTTGCGATACTCAACCAGCTGGCCTTTATCGACCATCTTCGTCAGCCTGTCTTCCAGCACATCCCGCTGTTCACCGTGGGCTCCCAGTTCGCGCACCAGGTTCTTAAAACTCGCTTTCGCATGCGGCATGCGCCGAATGCGTTCGAGAATCTCGCGATCAGAAAGATAGAATGAAGAGTCCTGCACCTAGGTACAGTCTCACATGGTATTCAGCAACGTTCCTATCCAGATCCCCACCGACGCCAACATCATCTTTGGTCAGTCCCACTTCATCAAGACCGTCGAAGACATCTACGAAGCCATCGTCAACACGAATCCGACGATTAAATTCGGCGTCGCCTTCAACGAAGCCAGCGGCCCGTGCCTCACGCGCGCCGACGGAAATGATCAGGAGTTGATCAAATCAGCCGTCGAGAACTTGCAGACGATTGGCTGCGGCCACACGTTCCTGGTGGTTCTGAAGGGCGGCTTTCCGATCAATGTTCTCGGACGGATCAAAGACGTGCCGGAAGTGGTCAACATCTTCTGCGCCACGGCCAATCCGGTTGAGGTCATTATTGCCACCACCGGCCTCGGGCGCGGCGTGATGGGCGTGATCGACGGCAGCAAACCGCGCGGTTTGGAAACGCCGGAAGACGTTCGCGAGCGCAAAGAATTCCTCAGGAAGATTGGATACAAACGATGATTACCACCGTTGCGGAGTTGGAAGAAGTCCTCACCTGCCCGAGCGATGCGGATCGGGAGGCGATGGCGGCGCTCGATGGGGATCTGTTGATCCTGGGCGTGGGCGGCAAGATGGGGCCTACGCTCGCCATTCGTGCCCGTCGCGCTGCGCCCGCCGGGAAACGGATCATCGCTGTCGCGCGCTTCTCCGAACACGGACTGCGCGAACAGTTGGAAGCCGCCGGCGTCGAGTGCATCAAGGCCGATCTGCTCGACCCCGCGCAGCTGGCCGCGTTGCCTGACGTCCGTAACGTCCTTTGCATGTTCGGACGAAAATTCGGCTCCACCGGGGACCCCACGCTCACCTGGGCGATGAACGTCCACCTCCCAGGACTCGTCTGCGAACGCTTCAAACATTCGAAGATCGTGGCCTTTTCCAGCGGCAACGTGTACGGCTACTCGCACGTCGCTCGCGGCGGCTCCGTCGAAACCGACGAGTGCGTCCCCGTCGGTGAGTACGCCTGGACCGGACTCGGCCGCGAGCGCATTTACGACTACTACTCACGCCACAACAAAATCCCGATGATACTGCTGCGCCTCAATTACGCCATCGATCTCCGCTACGGCGTGTTGCTCGACATCGGCACCAAGGTGGCCGAGCGTAAGCCGGTGGATCTCTCCATGGGCGCCGCCAACGTCATCTGGCAGGGCGATGCGAACTCCGTCGCGCTCCGCAGCTTTTCTCACTGCACGTCGCCGGCGACTGTACTGAACCTCACCGGCCCGGAAACCCTCTCCGTCCGCCGCATCGCCGAGTATATCGGCAGCCATCTCGGCATCAATCCCGAGTTCACCGGCACCGAATCCACAGATGCGCTGCTCAACAACGCCCAACGCTGCCACCGCATCTACGGCTACCCCTCCGTCACCGCGGACCAGATGCTCGAATGGACCGCCGAGTGGATCGCCCTGGGAGGCGCGACGTTGAACAAGCCCACGCACTTCGAGGCGCGTGATGGCAAGTTCTAGAGCGGTTGAACGTTTCCATGCGGGCACGGTCATTCCAGCTCATCCGCTTGCGCTTACCGCGGAGCGGAAGCTGGACGAACGGCGCCAGCGGGCGTTGACGCGTTACTATCTGGACGCGGGCGCCGGCGGCATCGCGGTGGCGGTGCACACCACCCAATTCGCGATCCGCGAACAGGGGCTGTTGGAACCGGTGCTGGCGTTGGCCCGCGAAGAACAGGTCCGGCGCGAAGACGTGATCGGCATTGCG
>CAMATG010000123.1 GCA_945860645.1 Candidatus Sulfopaludibacter sp. SbA3
TTTCCACCGCCCTTGGAAATCGCTACGCGATTCCCACATTCCCACAGCCTCGACGACGAGCCTGTTAACTTACCAACTCAAACCCAAAGAAAGGAGCCCCACTCACCATCACTCCGCTTCAGGCTCATCCTTCAATGAGAAAATGCTGCCCAAACCCCAGTCCCAACCCCAAAAAATCTCCCATCCATCACCAAATCAACAACTTACAAAAACACACCCCCGAAAATTCCTTGACAACCTGCTATAATGAAAGAGTAGGGGTATGTACGCACGCAACGTACATGCCCTTTTCACATTCCGGTAGTCACCCCAAACCTACCAACCGCGACACATCACCCACCGAAACCATCGACTCTCAGCGCCGCCCCAGCGCCGAGAGTCGACCGGCCGGGGCCCTCACAATCCCCCAAATCTCCCATATACCGGATATAACCCAAAAGTCATTGAAAACAAAGACTTTTACCCTCGGGACATGGCCCCAAAAACCCACCATAAACCGAACATAAACCCAACAAATACCCACCCAAACCCAAAACAGAACCCAAGCAACTACTTCCCCCGAATCGCCCCCAACGCCGTTTGAATAAACGGCTCCCGCTCCGCCTCCACCTCGTCCCCCTTCTCCACCCCCAGCGCCTGGTTCACCAACTCCTGCCGCAACCGGTACCCAATCCAGTCCGCGCTCGCAAACCACTCCCCCAACGCCGGCTGCACCCGGTTCGCCGACAAAAACGCCCGGAACTTATCCAACATATCGGACGGAACCGTATACCTCGGACCAATTTCCGGCTTTCCCCGCAAATACTCGGTCGCAAACAGCGTATACGCCCCCGACCCCTCCAAAAAATGCTCCAGCCGCTTCACCACCGGCGCCTGCACCCCAAGGTCCGGCTCAATCCCGCCCCCGCCCCGCACCGGCCGCCCCTTGTCGGTCTTGAAAACCTCCGCCGGCTTCTGCGTCGAATGCTCCAACTGCATCCCCTCCAACGGCTTCTGGATCGACCGCCCGCTCGGCGTATAGTAAAACGCCGTCGTCAGCGCCAACGCCGTCTCCTCCCGCAGCGGCATGACATTCTGCACCAGCCCCTTCCCGAAGGTCGGCTCCCCCACAATCACCGCCCGGTCGTGGTCCTGCAACGCGCCCGACAAAATCTCCGCCGCGCTCGCCGTCTTCCCCGTCACGATCACCGCCATCGGGAACCCGTACGGCTTCGCAATCGCCGGCACTTTCTCCTCCGCGCTCACCCGCCGCCCCTTGGCCGATAGCACCACCTGCCCCGGCTGCAAAAACAGCGCCGCCGCGTCCAAAGCCGACGACACCGCCCCGCCCGGATTCGTCCGCATGTCCAACACCAGGCCCTTCAACTTCGCCCCGCCCAGCTTCTCAATCGCCGCCTGCATGTCCCGCGCCGTGGCCTCGTCGAAGGACGCCACCCGCAAATACCCAACCCCCTCTTCCAGCAAAAACGCCCGCTCCACCGACGGCGCCTGCATCTCCTGCGGCGTCAGCGTAAACTGGAGCGGCCGCGCGTTCCCCGGCTTCCGCACATGCACCAGCGCCTGGCCCTGCCGCGCCTCGGTCAGCACCTGCATCAACTGCTCCGGAGTCAACGGCCCCAGCGCAATGTTGTTGATCGCCAGAATCTCATCCCCGGCGCTGATCCCGCTCCGCTGCATCGGCGTCCCGGGGAGCGTCTGCAGCACAATCACCCGCCCCGGCAGAATGCTGACGACGCTCCCAAACCCCTTCACCTCGCTCCGCTGCATCCGCTTCAACTGCGCGAACTGCTCCGGATCCAAAAAGGCGGAATGCGGATCCAGCCGCCGCAGCATCCCCGGAATAATGCCCCCATAAAAGGCCTTCTCGCTGTTCACCGGATCGGCGCCATGGTCGCTGACGATCTTCAAAACCCCGAAGATCTTCCGGACAGACGCCTCCAGCTCGTCCTCGGCACAAAGGACGCCAGCCGCGGCCAGGAATAGGAACAGAAGGATTCGCACTGGTTACTTGGAGTAGCGAGTCGCCTTCTTGGTTTCATGGCGTTCCAACGCCAACCCGATCAGCCGGTCCAACAGCTCCGAATACGGCACACCCGTGTACTCCCACATCTTCGGATACATGCTAATCGAAGTGAACCCCGGAATAGTGTTCACCTCATTCACAAAGAACCGCCCCGTGGCGCCATCCATAAGGAAGTCCACCCGGCTCATCCCCTGCACCTCGCAAGCCCGGCAAGCCGCCACCGCCAACCGCCGCATCTCCGCCGTCTGCTCAGCCGACAGCTTCGCCGGCAGCTCAATCACAGCCTTATCCAGCAAATACTTATCTTCGTAATCATAGAACTCCCGCGACGGCAAAACCTCGCAAGGAATCGACGCCTCAATCGGGTCATTGCCCAACACGGCGCACTCAAACTCCCGGCCAATCACCGCCCGCTCGATGATGATCTTGACGTCATACTCCGCCGCCACCCGCAGGGCCTCTTCCAACTGCGCCCGATCCTTGCACTTGGCAACCCCAACGCTAGACCCCAAATTCGCCGGCTTCACAAACACCGGATACCCAAACTGAGCCTCAACCGCGCCGGCGTCGAGGTGTCCCCGGAACTGCGTCGCAAACTCAACGACGGGAAGCCCGTGAGCCCGGCAAACCTGCTTCATGACTTCTTTGTCCATCGCGAGCGCCGAAGCCAAAACCCCCGGCCCGACATAAGGCAGGTCGGCCAGTTCCAACAGCCCCTGCATAGTCCCGTCCTCACCGAAGGTCCCATGCAAAGCCGGAAAGACGACGTCAATAGCGCCATTCGCCCCCGGCTGCGGCAACAGGGGCCCGGGCTGCCATTCGCCCGACTTGGAGATAAAGATCTCCTGGACGTCATACTTCTCCCGATCGAGCGCCGCCAGAATGGACTTGGCCGACCGCACCGAAATCTCATGTTCTCCCGAACGTCCGCCATAAACCACAGCAACAGTAATCTTCATAAAATCCTCTTCCCGTCGGCACGCCATTCCAGCCCGACAACAACCCCACCGCCACCAGCCCCGCGCGCACCGCAAGTCCCACGTCCCTGACGCACCCCATCGCGCGCACCACGCAGCAACTCGGCATCCAAGCCCACCCCAACTCGCGCACGATCGAACGCCACACGACCCGAACTCGCCCCAACGCGCGCACGATCCCCCGCCCCGGCAACCAAGTCCGCACCACCCCATCGCGCACCGGCATCCCACCACCCGCCAAACATCCCATCGCGCGCACCACCCAACACTCCGGCAGCTAATTGCGCACCATCCCCAGACCCGACAACCAAATCCGCACCACCTACGCGCGCACCGGCATCCCACCACCCGCCAGACACCCCATCGCGCGCACCATCCCCTGCCCCCGCAACCAAGTCCGCGCCACTCCCCAACCAGGCCGCCGCGATACTCATAGTATCCGCTTCCCCAACGCTGACATCATCAGCTCCACCGCCAGGTCGGCCGTCCGGTTGGCCACGTCCAAGACCGGGTTCACCTCCACCACCTCCAGCGAAACCAGCTTCGCCGCATCCGACAAAATCTCCATCGCCAGATGCGCCTCCCGATACGTCATCCCGCCCCGCACCGGCGTCCCCACTCCCGGCGCTTCATCCGGGTCCACCGAATCCATATCGAACGACAAATGAATCCCCGCCGTCCCCGCCGAGGCGATCGCGATCGCCTCCTCCATCACCCGCGGCAACCCCTTCTCATCAATGTCCCGCATCGTGAATGCCCGTACGCCGGACTCCTTCACATGCGTCGCTTCCAACAGATCGACGTCCCGGATCCCAATCAGCGCCACGTTCCGCGGATCGATCTTCGGCGCCCACCCGAACAGGTGCGTCAACTCCTTCGGCCCCTTCCCAATCAGACACGCCAGCGGCATCCCGTGCACGTTCCCGCTCGGCGACGTCTGCGGTGTATTCATGTCGGTATGCGCATCAATCCACAACACCCCGACCTTCTCCCCGCGCTTCTGAAAGTGGTTCGCCATCCCCGAGATCGACCCGGCCGCCAGCGAATGATCCCCGCCCAATATCAGCGGTACCTTTCCCTGCCCCGCCGCCCGCTCCACCTTCTCGGCCAGCCGCAGACAGGTCTCGGCGATCTCCTTCAAATACCGCGCCCGCTTCGCCCCGGTGGGCAGGCTCTCGGCCTGCTCCACCGCCACGTTCCCCAGATCCTCCACCTTGTAGCCCAACGCCGCCACACGGCTATGAATATTGGCCACCCGGATCGCCGACGGCCCCATATCGACACCACGGCGCCCCGCGCCCAGGTCCATCGGCGCGCCGATAATCGCAATCGTGCTTTGCCGCATCATGCCGTTAGGGCCGCGTACGGTACAGCATCCGCGGATAGGCGATGCATTCGCGAATGTGCTCGGTCCCGCACATCCAGGCCACAAACCGCTCCACGCCCATGCCGAAGCCGCCATGCGGCACCGTGCCGTACTTGCGCAGATCCATGTACCAGTTGAACGCCTCCGGCGGCAGATCGTGCTCCTTCAACCGGCGCAGCAACAGCTCCGGGTCGTGAATACGCTGCCCGCCGCCGATGATCTCGCCGTACCCTTCGGGGGCGATCACATCGACGCCCAGCGCCAGCTTGTCGTTCTCCGCATCGGGCTGGAAGTAGAACGCCTTAATCTCGCTCGGATACCGGTCCACCAGGATCGGGCGATCGGAATCCTGGGTCAACAGCGTCTCATCGGTATTGCCGAAATCGCCGCCCCAGGTGATGTCGCTGCCTTTGCCCTGCAGCACTTTCACCGCATCGTCGTAGCTCATCCGCGGGAACGGAGCCGTCACCGATTCCAGCTTCTTCACATCCCGCTCCAACACCTCCAACTCCGCCTTCCGGTTCTCCAGCACCCGGCCGACGCAGTACACCACCAGCCCCTCGGCCAGCGCCTTCACGTCTTCCAGATCGGCGTAGGCCATCTCCGGCTCCACCATCCAGAACTCGGTCAGGTGCCGGCGGGTCTTCGATTTCTCCGCCCGGAAGGTCGGCCCGAAGCAGTACACCTTGCCGAGCGCCATGGCGTTGGCTTCGTTGTACAGCTGGCCCGACTGGGTCAGATACAGCTTCTCTTCGTCGAAGTAGTTCACCTCGAACAGGGTCGTGGTGCCCTCGCAGGCGGCCGGGGTGAAGATCGGCGTATCGACCAGCGTGAAGCCCTGGTTATCGAAGTAATCGCGGATGGACTTGATGACCTCATGCCGGATGCGCAGAATGGCCGCCTGGCGCTTGGAGCGCAGCCACAGGTGGCGGTGGTCCATCAGGAAGTCGATACCGTGGTCCTTGGGCGTGATCGGGTAGGGATCGGCTTCGGAGACGCGCTGGATGATCTCGGCCGATTCCACGTCCAGTTCAAACCCGCCCTGCGCCCTGGCCTCGGCGCGCACCTTGCCGGTGACGATCAGGGAGGACTCCTGCGTCAGGTCCTTCAACGCCTCGAACAGCTCCTCCGGAAGGTTCGCCTTCACGGCGACGCACTGGATGATGCCGGAGCCATCGCGCAGAAGCGGGAAGCAGATTTTTCCCGACCGGCGGATGTTATAGAGCCATCCGGCGATGGACACGGTTTGGCCATCGTGATGGGCGATGTCGGAGATGCGAACGCGGGGTGCGGACATGGTTAGTAGGACTCCAGATTCTTGAAAATTTGCGGGATCGATTCCAGCGGTTGCGGGAAGTCCGGCGACTCTTTGATCTCTAACAACAACGGGTACTGGTGCTGCCGTTCGCGGAGCATTGGCATCACTTTTTTCCAATCGATCGTCCCGCCTTTGGCGAGCGTCGGGAACAGGTGCGAGTCCTTCACGCCATCGTTATCGTGGACGTGCAGGGAGCGAATCCGCTCCTTCATCAGCGCGAACTCGCTCTCCACGCCGCCCATCACATTGGCGTGGCCCGTATCGAAGCAGTAGCCCAGATTGAGGTGCGTCTGGTTCAGAAACATGTTCAGCTTCTCAGCGCTGGAGAGGCCGTTGGGAATATTTTCGAGCAGGATCTCCACGCCCCGATGGCGCGCGAAAAGGCTCAACTCTTCGAGGCTCGAAAAGGCCGCGTCCAGCTTGGCGTCGTCGTACTCATCGACCGGCGCGCCGAGGTGTTGAATCAGATACCGGAACGGTACCTGTTCGGCGATCTCCAAGGCATGCTTGATCTCGTCGCAGGCGGCGATCCGCTTGGACTTGACCCGGTCGGCGATGTTGACGATCGCCTGGGGCCCGGAGCGCCCGTTGACGTCATCGTTGTACATGGGCGAGTGGAGCGAGTGGAGCTTCAGCTCCGAATCGCGGAACCAGTGGGCCAGCTCGTCCGACTGCGCCTTGTTCCGGTAGTCCATGTGCTGGCGGGCGCAGAAGATCTCAATGGAGCCGATCCCCTTGTCGCGGAGCTTGTCGAGGGCGGCGGTGGTGAGCCGGTGGTTGATAAAAAAGTGCGTCGATACGGCGTGATTCATTGCGTTTGTATTGTCGGTCTAGTAACCGGCGGCCTTGCCTTCGACACGCGGATCGGCCGCGCCGGCAAGCCAACCGTTGTCTTGAAACTCAATCGCGGCGATCTCGCAGATATTGCGAACGATATCGATCTTGTGGCCGCGCTGCTCTAACAACTTCACGGTGTCCGGGGAGAACGTGGGCTCCATTTGGAGCTTGTCCGGACGCCATTGGTGGTGGAAGCGGGGGAAGTTCACCGCGTCCTGAATGTTCATTTTGAAATCGATGACGTTCTGGATGACCTCCATGACCGAGGTCAGAATACGCGTCCCACCAGGCGTGCCGACCACCAGGAACGGCTTGCCGTCCTTGAGGACAATGGTGGGGGCCATGGAGCTTAACGGGCGCTTGCGGGGCGCGATGGCGTTGGCCTCCCCGCCAATGGCTCCGAACATGTTCGGCACGCCGGGCTTCACGGAAAAGTCGTCCATCTCGTTGTTCAACAGGAACCCGAGGCCGGGGACGGTGACGCCGGAGCCGTAGCTGCCGTTCAAGGTATACGTCACGGCGACGCAGTTACCTTCGGCGTCGACGATCGAATAATGCGTCGTCTCGGTGCTCTCCATGGTGCGGAGGTCGCCGGCCTTGACGTCGTCGGAGTTCGTGGCCTTATCGGGGTTGATGGAGGCGCGGAGTTTGTTGACGTAATTGGGGCTGAGGAGTTTGGAGACGGGGACGGTCCAGAAGTCGGGGTCGCCCAAGTGGGTGGCGCGGTCGGCGTAGTAGCGGCGCATGGCTTCGGCGGTGTAGTGGATGGCCTGGGCGGAGCCGGCACCGGCCTTTTCGTAGCCGGTTTTTTCGAGCACGGCGAGCATCTGCAAAATGCCGATGCCACCGGAGGAGGGCGGCGGGGCGGTGATGACCTTGTAGCCGCGGAAGTTACCTTCGAGGGTTTTGCGTTCGGAAACCGTGTACTGTTTCAGATCTTCGGCGGTGATGGCACCGCCGTTCTTCGCCATCTGGTCGGCGAAGATGCGGGCGGTTTCGCCTTCGTAGAAATCGCGGGCACCGGATTTTTGAATGCGTTCAAGAACGCCGGCCAGTTCGGGCTGGACGAGCTTGTCGCCGGCGTTGTGGAACGCGCCGTTCTTCTGGAAGATGCGTTTGGATTCGGGGAACTGCGCCATGTTCTTGGCGCCTTTGAGGCCATTGGCGAGCCCGTAGGTCACCGTGAAGCCTTCGCGGGCGAGCTTCACCGAAGGCGCTACAACGTCGGCCCATTTGGCCTTGCCGTATTTGCGCTGCGCGTATTCGAGACCGCGGGCGGTGCCGGGGACGCCGGAGGCGCGCCAGCCGGTGAGCGAGTCGCGGGTGGGGTTGCCGTCCTTGTCGAGATACATGTCGCGGGTAGCGGTGAGGGGGGCGCGTTCGCGGAAGTCGATGAAGGTGGTGCGGCCGTCGGCGAAACGGACGAGCATGAAGCCGCCGCCGCCGAGATTGCCGGCGCTGGGGTGGGTGACGGCGAGGGCAAAGCCCACCGCTGCGGCCGCATCGATGGCGTTGCCGCCGGCCTTCAAAACGGCCACGCCGGCGTCGGTGGCGTTCGATTCGCGGGAGACCACCATGGCCTTGCGGGCGCGGACCGGTTGGGCTGCCTCCAGCCCAGGCAACACCAAAGTGAATAAGAGCAGGCAGGCGATCGATCGGCGCATACTTATCAGTTTACACCCCCTGTTTTCGGCGTCTCTTCCAGTCAAACAGCGCGACACCGGTGGCGACGGAGACATTCAGTGAGGCGATGTGGCCGCTCATGGGGATGCTGACGAGAACGTCGCAGTGTTTGGCGACCAGGTCGTGGAGGCCACGGCCTTCGGCGCCGACGACGAGCACGGTGGGTTCGGCGTATTGGACGGAGTCGTAGGTTTCTTTGCCGCGCTCGTCGAGGCCGTAGATCCAGAAGCCTTGTTTCTTCAGGCGTTCGAGGGTCTGGTTGACGTTGCCCACTTTGACGACAGGGAGGTGAGACAACGCGCCGGCGGCGGCCTTGGCGACGACCTCGGTGACGGGCGCGGCGCGACGATCGGGAATAACTACGGCGTCGGCGCCGGCGGCGTGGGCGGTGCGGATGATAGCGCCTAAGTTATGAGGATCTTCGACTCCATCGAGGAGGACTAACATCTTCGCGGTGGCGGCGACATCGTCGATGGACTGATAGGGACTGGCGGCGACCATAGCCATGACGCCCTGGTGGACGGAGGCGCGGCTGGCGCGGTCGAGCGCTTCGCGGGTTTCAAAACGAACCGGAACTTTGAGGGTGCGGCAGAGGTCGATGATTTCCTGGAGGCGGGGGCCGCCGGCGCCTTTGGCGATAGTTACGCGGTCAATGGGCTGCCCGGATTTCAACGCGGCCAGGACGGGATGGATACCTGCGATAGTTTGCACTTTCCTCTAGTTTCCCGTGATTTTCTTTTCGGCGCAGGAGGGGTCGTGTGAAGGGGCTCGTACTAGGGCATAATTAGGCGAGTGGAAACGCAGGAGCCAATCGAAACTGCCGACGCCCCCGGCAGAGCCAACGGGATCGAGAAGGGTGCGCTGGCATCGCCGGCGGACATCCCCAATAAGCTGTATTTCAAGATCGGGGAAGTGGCCCGGCTGACCGGCGTGAAACCCTATGTTTTGCGGTATTGGGAGACAGAGTTTACGGGTCTGGGACCGAAGAAATCGGGCACGAATCAGCGGCAGTACCGGCGGAAAGATGTGGAGTTAGTTCTGGAGATCAAGCGGCTTCTGTACGAGAAGCGGTTCACGATTGAAGGGGCGCGGAAGCATCTGGGGCAGCGGAACAAGGGGTTAGCGGTGGCTGCCGCGGCGGCGCCGAAGACTCCGCCGCCATCGGCGCAGGGGGCGTTGTTTGCGTTGCATCCGGAGCCGTCGGGGATTCCGAAGGAGAAGTTGGACCCGTTGCGGAAAGAGCTGCGGCTGATTTTGGAGATGCTGCGGTAGGGTGGTTGCCCACCCTCCGGGCGGGCTAATGCGCGGCTTTGGCGGGTTCCTTTTTGTGCTCGTCGGGCTTGGCCTCGCCGTGTTCGCCTTTCTTGGCTTCGCCTTCCTCTTTGGGCTTCTTTACGGCGCCTTGGAGATGCTGCACGATGATGGAGATGCGGCGGTTGGAGGGGTCGCCGGCGTCATCGCCTTTCCGGAGACGCTGGTCGGCGAAGCCGCGGATCTGGGCGACCTGATCGCCACGGACCCCGTGGGCCTGCATGATGCGGCGAGCCGTGTTGGCACGGTCCGAGCTTAACTCCCAGTTGCTGTATTCGCCGGCGAACTGTTTGGAATCGGTATGGCCTTCGATGAAGACTTTGTTCGGTAACTGGCCGACTTCCTGGGCCAGGCGGCCGATGATTTCGGTGGCCTGTTCGGTGGGCACGGGGCTGCCGCTTTCAAAGAACGTGCCGACGTCGGATTCCATCAGTTCGATGCGGAGTCCTTCGCCGGTGACGACCATGGTGATCTTGTCCTGCAACTCCTGGAACTTGGTGGATTGTTTGAGGGACTGGGCGATCTTCTCCTTCAGCTGCTCCATGTCTTTGGCGGCCAGATTGATGGCGTCGCCGCCGGCGCCGGCCATGTCGGAGCCGATCATCTTGCCGTTGCCTTCGGGATCGGTAAAGTAGCCGCCGATGGCCTTCTGGGTTTCCTGACTGGAGTTCAACAGCCAAAGCACCATGAAGAGGGCCATCATGGCGGTGACGAAGTCGGCATACGCTACTTTCCAGGCGCCGCCGTGGTGGCCGCCGTGGCCGACTATCTTCTTGATGACGATAATCGGTTGCTCTTTGGCATTATCTTCGGCCATTATGCTCCTCCTCCGCCTTTACAGGTTTTTTCCATTTCTTTGAACGTGGGCCGTTCGTGAGCGGGGATGGAGCGGCGCGCGAACTCGACGGCGAGAATGGGGGCGGCGCCGCGGATGAAGCTGATCAGGCCGACGCGGAGGAAGTTGTAGTATTCGCGCTGGGCGGCGTTGGCGCTGGCCATGTTGACGGCGATGGGGCCGAAGAAGCCATAGCTCAACAGAATGCCCAGGAAGGTGCCGACGAGGGAGGCGGCGACGTGGTGGCCGATCTCCTCCGGCGGGCCGCCGAGGGCGCCCATGGTGATGACGATGCCGAGCACGGCGGCGACGATGCCCAGGCCCGGGAAGGCGTCGGAGACGGTGGAGAGGGCCGTGACGGGCGCGGTGTTTTCGTGATGGTGGATGTCCATATCCATTTCCATCATTTGGTCGATTTCAAAGTGGCCGACGCCGCCGCTAATGCTCATGCGAAGGGTGTCGCAGACGAAGTGGACGGCGTGATGGTCTTTGATGAACTTGGGGTACTTGGTGAAGAGCTGGCTCTTGTCCGGCTCTTCGACGTCGGCTTCCAGTTTGACGAGGCCGTTTTTACGGGCGTAGTTGAAGATGTCGTTCAGCATCTTCAGCTGTTCCAGGTAGAAGGCTTTGTTATAGGGGGAACTTTTGAGGATGCCCAGGACACCTTTGAAGACGCCCATAACGACCGATAAAGGGTTGGCAATAAAGAGGGTTCCGAAGGCGGCGCCGGCGATAATCAGCATTTCGTACGGCTGGAATAGCACCTTCATGTTTCCATGGGATAGAAGGTACCCTCCGACTACGGACCCGATGACGATGACGATACCGAGAATGGCAAACATAGGTTCTGAATTGCATATCGGTTGGAGGAGGGGGAGTTGTAGGAGGAATGTCAGAGGGTGGAGGCGATGAGTTCGAGCATCCGTTCGGCGGCCCGCTGGCCAGCGTCTTTTTTGGAGATTCCGTCGGCGCGGGATGCTTTGTCCTTGCCGACGCGTACTTCCACGGTAAAGGTCTTGGCGTGTTCAGGGCCGCGCTCGGCGACGATGACGTATTTGGGCTGGGGGAGCCCAGACGCCTGCGCTTTTTCCTGGAGGGCGCTCTTGAAATCGGTGAGGGAGGCGGGGAGTGAGACTTCAAAGTCCCAGACGCCTTGCGGCAAAATCCGGCCGCGGACGAAGGCGCGGGCCGCGTCCATCCCCCCATCGAGATAGACGGCCGCCAGGACGGCTTCGAGCGCGTTGGCGAGGATGGCCTTTTTGGCGCGGCCGCCGCTCATCTCCTCGCCACGGCCGAGCCGTAGCGCATCCCCCAAACGCAGCCCTTCGGCAGCGGTGTGCAGATAGGTG